>JAYVKW010000150.1:0-3766 GCA_043768015.1 Gallionella sp. | reverse complement strand
TGGAATGACGGCCTTGAGCGTACGACCCTTGCGCACGCCACCGGCGAGTTCCAGCAGCCTGGAAAACGGCGTACCAAGCGGTATTTCGTAGTTACCCGGTAATTCCACGTCGCCCGATACGGAGTAAATCTTGGTACCACCATTGTTTGGCTTGCCGACTTCCAGAAAAGCCGGCCCGCCGTTGCGGATGATCCACGGCACGGCCGCGAAAGTTTCGGTGTTGTTGATGGTGGTCGGCTTACCGTACAGACCGAAGCTGGCCGGAAACGGCGGCTTGAAGCGCGGCTGGCCTTTTTTGCCTTCCAGCGATTCCAGCAGCGCGGTTTCTTCACCGCAGATATAGGCGCCATAACCGTGATGGTTAAACAGGTCAAAGCTGAAATCGGTACCCAGAATATTGTCACCGAGAAAACCTGCCGTCTTGGCCTCCTCGATTGCCGCTTCCATGCGCTCGTAACATTCCCAGATTTCGCCGTGGATATAGTTATAGCCACGCTGCGTGCCCATCGTATAGGCAGCAATCGCCATGCCCTCAATCAGGGCATGCGGATTGAGCAGCATGATGTCACGGTCTTTAAAGGTGCCCGGTTCGCCTTCATCCGAGTTGCACACCAGGTATTTATCACCCTGAAAGTGACGCGGCATGAAACTCCATTTCAGTCCGGTTGGGAACCCCGCACCACCCCGCCCTCGCAGGGCAGATTTTTTCACTTCAGCGATGATCGTTTCAGCCGAAATCTTGTCAGCGAGAATTTTGCGCAACGCCGAATAGCCACCGTTGGCTACATAGGTGGACAGCTTCCACGACTCCGGAAGATGTACCGTATTGAATATGACTTCGCCGCCTTTAATAACCATCTTATTTCAGCTCTTCGATGATGCGGTCGACTTTCTCTGGAGTGAGAAAGCCTTCCATGCGGTGATTGTTAATCATGCATACCGGGGAGTCACCACAGGCACCCATGCATTCGCCTTCCTTCAGCGTGAAGCGGCCATCTTCGGACGTTTCGCCAAAGTCGCAACCCAGCTTCTGTTTCAGGTAGTCGGCCATTTCCGGCGCACCCATCAACATGCAGGAAATATTGGTACACAACGTCACTTTGTATTTGCCCAGCGGCGCCGTGTCATACATGTTGTAAAACGTAGCAACTTCGTAAACCGCAATGGTCGGCATGCCAAGATAGTCGGCAACAAAGTCCATCGTTTCAGTGGCCAGCCAGCCTTTTTCCACCTGCGCAATGCGCAACGCCGACATCACCGCCGACTGGCGCTGATCGGCGGGATATTTGGCTATCTCGTGGTCAATCTGGGCGAGTGAATCAGGGCTCAGCATTATCGATCAATCTCCCCAAATACAATATCTTGTGTACCGATAATCGCCACCACATCGGCAATCATGTGGCCGCGCGTCATTTCATCCAGTGCAGCCAGATGCGGATAGCCCGGCGCACGAATTTTCAGGCGATACGGTTTGTTGGCGCCATCCGACACCATATAAATGCCGAACTCGCCCTTGGGATGCTCGACCGCCGCATAAGCCTCACCCGCTGGCACGTGCATCCCCTCGGTGAACAGCTTGAAGTGGTGAATCAGCTCTTCCATGTTCTGTTTCATGTTGACGCGCGACGGCGGCGCAACCTTGTGGTTGTCGGTAATCACCGGCCCCGGATTTCTGCGCAGCCAGGCGATACACTGCTTGACGATGCTGTTTGACTGGCGCATTTCTTCAATACGCACCAGATAACGGTCGTAGCAGTCGCCATTCACGCCCACCGGGATGTCGAAATCCATGCGCTCGTACACTTCGTACGGCTGCTTCTTGCGCAAGTCCCACTCGATCCCGGAACCGCGCAACATCGGGCCGGTAAAGCCCAATGCCAGCGCGCGTTCCGGGGCAACCACACCGATGCCGACAGTACGCTGTTTCCAGATGCGGTTATCGGTCAGCAGGGTTTCGTACTCGTCCACATAACCCGGGAAACGGTTGGTAAAATCCTCGATGAAATCCAGCACCGAACCCTGGCGATTTTCGTTCATGCTGCGGATCGCTGCCGCGTTGTGAATTTTCGACGCCTGATATTGTGGCATGGTGTCGGGCAAATCCCGATATACGCCACCGGGACGATAGTAGGCCGCGTGCATGCGCGCGCCAGATACGGCCTCATACACGTCCATCAAATCTTCGCGCTCGCGGAACGCATACAGGAATACCGTCATGGCGCCGATATCAATCGCATGGGCGCCCAGCCACAACAAGTGATTGAGGATGCGGGTGATTTCGTCAAACATCACACGGATATACTGGGCGCGCTCGGGCACCGTTATCCCCATGAGCTTTTCGATTGCCATCACATAAGCGTGCTCGTTGCACATCATCGACACATAGTCGAGCCGATCCATGTACGGTAGCGACTGCATGAAGGTCTTGTGTTCAGCCAGTTTCTCTGTGGCGCGGTGCAGCAGGCCAATATGCGGGTCGGCGCGCTCGATCACTTCGCCGTCCAGCTCCAGCACCAGTCGCAGCACACCGTGCGCCGCCGGGTGCTGAGGGCCGAAGTTCATGGTGTAGTTTCTGATATCAGCCATCAGGCGCGCTCCCCGTAATTCTCTTCGCGTACGATACGTGGCGTTATTTCACGCGCATCAATGCTGACCGGTTGATAAATCACCCGTTGCTGTTCCGGGTCATAGCGCATTTCAACGTTGCCGGAGAGCGGAAAATCCTTGCGGAATGGATGACCAACAAAACCATAATCAGTCAGGATACGGCGCAAATCCGGGTGCCCCTCAAACACGATGCCGTACAGGTCAAACGCCTCGCGCTCGAACCAGTTGGCAGCCGGCCATACGTCGATCACGCTGGCCAGCATGGGGAAATCATCCTGCTCGGCAAACACTCGCACGCGCAGGCGCCGATTTTTGTTAAGCGACAGCAAATGGTAGACCGCGGCGTAACGCTTGCCCGCCCAGGCACCATCGCCATAAGCCGAATAATCCATGCCACATAAATCAATCAGCTGCTCAAAGCGCAGGCCATTGTGATTACGCAACGTACGCATGACTTCTTTAAGATCGCTGGCGCGAACTTCTATCGTCAGCTCAGCCAGCGCCTCGACCTGGCGTACGATTTTTGTACCCAGCGCGGCAATCAGGGAAACGGACAAACTTTCCAGTGCAGTATTCATGAATGCTCGTTCTCAGGCTTAGCGCGCGATGGTGTTGGTGCGCTTGATTTTGGTCTGCAACTGGATGATGCCGTAGAGCAGCGCTTCCGCAGTGGGCGGGCAACCCGGCACATAAATATCCACCGGCACGATGCGGTCACAACCACGCACAACTGAATAGGAATAATGGTAATAACCGCCACCATTGGCGCACGACCCCATCGAGATGACCCAGCGTGGCTCAGCCATCTGGTCGTATACCTTACGCAGTGCCGGTGCCATCTTATTGCACAACGTACCAGCAACGATCATCACGTCTGACTGCCGTGGGCTAGGGCGGAACACAATACCAAAACGATCCAGATCATAACGCGACGCACCCGCCTGCATCATCTCTACAGCACAACATGCCAAGCCAAACGTCATCGGCCAGAGCGAACCGGTACGCGTCCAGTTAATCAGCTTGTCGGCAGTGGTGGTCACGAAGCCCTGCTCTAAAACGCCTTCTATTCCCATTCCAGCGCTCCTTTTTTCCACTCATAAACAAAGCCAACGACCAGGATGCCCAAGAACAGCATCATCGCCAGATAACCGAACAGACC
>JAYVKW010000149.1:0-8149 GCA_043768015.1 Gallionella sp. | reverse complement strand
AATGGGCAGATGGATTTGTTTTAATCCGAATTGGATTGCCAATAAAAGGAACCGTGCTATTGTTTTATCGGTTGACCCGCTGGTCAGGATGGGTAAACTGCACCCCGTATTCATAAAGTCAGGATCTCACTTCATCAATGTTTGAACATCAGGATGTCCTCGCCGCACTGAACGGCAAATTGCCTTTGCCGGATAAGATAGCGTACGTGCACGGCTTGTTGAAAGACCGCTTTGATTTTATCGACCGGATATCGGTGGCGATCTATGATCCGAAAACCGATTTGCTGAAGACTTACCTGCATAGCGGCGACGGCGAGAATCCCCTGGTTTTATATTCCGCCAAGCTGGCCGATTCGGAATCGATGCAGGAAATCCTGAAGGCGGGTCGCCCGCGGGTGGTCAATGATCTGGATATATTCAGCAATGTTCAGGCAGAACACGCGCGCCGCATTGCGGCGCAAAAGTACAAATCCAGCTACACCATGCCGATGTTTCTGAATGGGGATTTCTTTGGTTTTTTGTTCTTCAACTCTCATCGAAAAAACGTTTTCAATGAGACTGCCTTGCACTATCTGGATGTGGTCGGGCATCTGGTGTCGTTGCTGGTGATCCATGACATGTCGACGACGCGCAGCTTGTATGCAATCGTCAAGACGGCCGCGAATATAACGCTGCACCGCGATGTCGAGACAGGGGCGCATCTGGATCGAATGTCCAACTATGCACGCTTGATTGCCAAAGAGGTGGCAAAAAAATATCGCCTTAATGACGAACTCGTGGAGCATATATTTTTGTTCTCGCCGCTGCATGACATCGGCAAGATCGGCATATCTGACAGCATTTTGCTCAAGCCGGGAAAGCTGACAGAATCGGAATTCAACACCATGAAAACCCATGCCTCAAAAGGCGGCGAGATTGTGGACATGATGCTGAAAAATCTTGGTTTGGACGAATTCCCCCATGCGGAAATCTTGCGTAATATCGCGCTGTACCATCATGAGGCGATCAACGGCAGCGGGTATAACGGGCTGATGGACGAAGATATTCCCATTGAGGCAAAGATCGTTGCGGTCGCCGATGTGTTCGATGCGCTGACCAGCGTTCGCCCGTACAAAGAAGCCTGGAGCATAGACAGGGCGTTTCTTTTTTTACAGTCCATGGCGGGCACCAAGTTCGACATCGACTGCGTGAATGCCCTGATAAATTGCCGTGCCGAAGTGGAGTTCATACAGAGAAGATTCAAAGAAGACCATATCGGTTAGCCTATACATGATGACTAGTCCGATACGTGCAGTGCGCCTTGGAGTCCTGACCGCCGCATGGTCGGACTGCTTGTGCAACAATTCGCTTTTATGAAATCACGCTAGCAATCATTCCATGAATCCCACCCTCGTCTTTGATATCGAAACCATACCCGACATCGCCGGGCTGCGCACCTTGCATGAGCTGGATGCGCGCGTCAGCGATGCGGAGGTGGCGGAAATGGCGTTTCAATTACGCCGCCAGAAAACCGGCAGCGACTTCATGCCGCACCATCTGCAGCGCGTCGTGGCGATCTCCTGCGCGCTGCGCGAGGGCGATAACTTCAAGGTGTGGTCGCTCGGTGATTTGCACGAAGACGAAGGCGGCATCATCCAGCGCTTCTTCGACGGCATCGACAAATACACCCCGCAGATAGTGTCGTGGAACGGCAGCGGGTTTGATTTGCCGGTGCTGCATTATCGCGGCCTGATCCACGGCGTGCAGTGCGCGCGCTACTGGGACCAGGGCGAGGACGACAAGGAGTTCAAGTGGAACAATTACATCAGCCGTTACCATTCGCGCCATCTCGATCTGATGGACCTGCTGGCGATGTATACCGGCCGCGCCAACGCGCCGCTGGACGAACTGGCCAAGCTGATCGGCTTCCCCGGCAAGCTGGGCATGGACGGCAGTAAGGTGTGGGAGGCCTATCAGCAAGGCAGGCTGGACGAGATACGCAACTATTGCGAGACCGATGTGGCAAACACTTATCTGGTGTTCGCGCGCTTCCAGATGATGCGCGGCGTGTTGACGCCCGCACGATATAAGAAAGAATGCGATCTGGTGCGCGCCGAATTGGGCAAACTCAACCAGCCGCACTGGCGCGAATTTCTGGCCGCCTGGCCTGAGCAGAAAAAATAATATTCAATCCACTTCCGTTCGCCCAAAGCTGTTAGAAGGGCTCATTTATTATGTCCACAGAAAACAGAGTAAAAATAGAATCGTTGGACCAGGAAGGCCGCGGTGTTGCGCGCATCGAAGGCAAGGTGATCTTCATCGAGGGTGCATTGACCGGCGAAGAGGTGAGCTACAGCTCTTACCGCAAGAAGCCGTCGTTTGAATTGGCGCAAGTCACGCAGATACACAAGCCTTCGGCTATGCGCGTGCAGCCCAAGTGCATACATTTCGGCGTGTGTGGCGGCTGCTCGATGCAGCATCTGGATGCAAGGGCGCAGGTCGCAGTCAAGCAGCGCATCCTCGAAGACAGCCTGTGGCACATCGGCAAGGTCAAAGCAGAAACCATACTTCCGCCGATCTACGGGCAGACTTGGGGTTATCGCGAGCGCGCGCGGCTTTCGGTCAAGCACGTGATCAAAAAGGGCAAGACGCTGGTCGGTTTTCACGAGAAACGCAGCAGCTTTGTCGCTGACATGCAGAGCTGTGAAATCCTCACGCCTAAGATCGCCAGACTGTTGCCGCTGTTGGCAGATTTGGTCAGCGGCCTGTCGATCCGCGACCGCCTGCCGCAGATCGAAGTGGCGGTGGGCGAGCATGTCGATGCGCTGGTATTGCGCGTGATGGAGTCGCCCAGCAGTGAAGATGAAACCGCGCTGCGCGCCTTTGCCGACCAACACAATATCCAGTTCTGGCTGCAATCGAAAGGTTACGACACCATCGTCCCCTTTCATCCGTTAAACGCACCTGCCCTCTCTTACAGCCTGCCGGAATTCGGCATCACCATGCCGTTCGCACCGAGCGAATTCACCCAGGTGAATAGTGCGCTGAATCGCGTGATGATCAGCCGCGCCATGCGTTTGCTCGATCCGCAATCGGGCGAACGCATTGCGGATTTCTTTTGCGGTCTGGGCAATTTCACGTTGCCCATCGCGTGCAGCGGCGCGCAAGTGCTCGGCATCGAAGGCAGTGCCGCATTGGTGGCGCGCGCCCAACAAAATGCCGCCGCCAATGGCTTGGCGGGCAACACTAAATTTGCTGCAATGAATTTGTTCGAGATGACGGAAGAAGGTCTTGCAGCACTCGGGCATTTCGACAAGTTGCTGATCGATCCGCCGCGCGACGGCGCACTCGAGTTGGTGAAATCCTTGGGTTGTGGGAATGGGGGCGGTGTAAACGTCCCGCGCCGCATCGTGTACGTCTCGTGCAACCCCGCCACGCTGGCACGCGACGCGCAGGTGCTGGTGCAGATACACGGCTACACGCTCAAGGCGGCGGGCGTGATGAACATGTTTCCGCATACCTCGCATGTCGAGTCGATCGCGCTGTTTGTGAAAGAGTGAATCTGAATGAAACGCTACACTGACCTTGTTGCCGATGCGCTCACGCGCGTGCAGGAGATCCAACCCTGGGATCTGAGCAAGCTTCTCGTTGCTGGGCGTGAGCTCGTTCTGCTAGACGTGCGCGAGCCGGCAGAATTCGCCATGCTGCACATCCCCGGTGCGATCAACGTGCCGCGCGGGATGCTGGAACAATCCTGCGAATGGGATTTCGACGAGACCGTGCCGTTGCTGGCCGCCGGTAGCGGGTTGGAGATCGTGGTGGTCTGCCGTTCCGGTTACCGTTCCGCGCTCGTCGCGGATGTGATGCAGCAGATGGGCTACACCAGCGTGGTCTCGCTCAGGACCGGCGTGCGCGGCTGGAACGATTTCGAACAACCGCTGGTGGATGCCGTCGGCAATGCTGTGGATGGCGATATTGCGGACGAGCTGCTTGGGCCGCACCTGCGCCCGGAGCAACGCAAGCCCGGAACATCTTGATGCAGGGTGGGCCTCGCCCGTCATGTCGGGCAGCACCCGCAAGGAATACGCCGTGGTTGTAAGGGGCTAAAGCCCCAACAACACACGCAGAGCCCGGCTTGCAGCTGCCACACCTGAAATTTATAGCGGGCATTCAACTGAACCCCCAAGCATCTTGCACAAGGTTACAATCCGCACCACAACTTTTGGGGATGAGTCCGCAAGGAACGACGAATGAAATCATTCAAGTATGCGCTGCTCGGATTGTATGGCGTCATCGGCATGCTGATCTCGGTTTTCGGGCCGTTCAAGATGCCCTTTGCCGAGTCTCTCGCCAAGGAGCATTACCGCTACGCGCTGGGAGGGGTGCTGATCGTTCTGCTGATACTTCCGGTCGCGATGGTCGTGTTCATCCTCTCGTTCAATGCGAACAACTTCAAGACCGAGATCATCCAGTATGTCAAGGAGCACACCCAGCGCGAACTGGTGTTGCCGGGCGATATCAAGGTGACCTTTTTCCCAAGGCTGGGCATGGACTCGGGGAAGATGCTGCTGAAGCAGCGCAACAGCGCGCGCGAATTCGCTTCCGTCGATAATGCCCGGCTCTATATCGCCTGGTTGCCGCTGTTGCACAGGCAACTGGTGTTCGATCATGTGGAGATAGACGGCGCGCGCGCCAACCTGATCCGCTTCAAGGATGGCACCACCAATTATGATGATCTGCTGATCCGCGATGAAAGTCTGGCACCGGTGACGTTCGATATCGACAGCGTGCGCATCACCAATTCATCCGTCAACTGGCAGGACGAGATGAAATGGCAGCGTGTCGCGTTGCAGGATTTGCAGATCGAAACCGGCAGGCTCGCCGACACGGTGCCGGGCAATCTGAAGGCGAGCTTTCATCTCAATGCCGAAGTGGTGCACAGCGACTCCAATATCGAATTGCGAAGCCGCCTGTTCTATGACCGCAAGGCGGGGCGCTATGAATTTGCCGACATTGAAGGGACGCTGCAAGGCACGGCAGCCGGGTTCAGCAATCTTGATCTGAAATTCAAAGGGGATTTGGATAATCATCCGGCGCAGGAATTGCTGTTGGCCGAAAACATGGTTGTTTCAGCAACGGGTAATTACGGGCAGCGCAGCATCGAGACCAGGCTGGGTGTTGCCAAGTTGCAATTCGCCAAAAGCATATTGAGCGGTAGCGAACTCACGCTGGATGCGACTTTGTCGCAGTTCGACGAGAAGTGGACGACGACAGTGCAGATGCCGGCGTTCGATCTCACCAATAAGATTTTCAGCGCGGCGCAACTCAGTGCCGATTTCGATTTCAAGGGCGATGGGCGCAGCCTGCAAGGCAAGTTGTCCAGCCCGGTCAGTGCCGACTTCGACACTACACACAAATTGCTGCTCAGCGCCATTGCCATGGATATTTCCGCCAAACATCCGATGCTATCGGGCGAATTGTCTGCAAAAGCGACGGGCAGTATGCGGGCGGACCTCGCCGAACGGAATGCGAACTTCGCCTTCAATGCAAAGATCGACGACAGCAACATCACCGGCACCCTGGCGCTTAAGGATTTCAACCACCCCGCCTACACGTTCGACCTCAATATCAACCGCCTCCCGCTGGATCGTTATATCTCGGCCGACTGGATCAAGCGCTACCAGGACGATGCCACACGGATCGATCTTGCCGGACTCAAGGATATGGATTTGCGCGGCAGGCTGCGTGTAGCGGAGATCAAGACGGCGAAGTTCGAAGCCGGAAAATTGGCAGCAGACATCAAGGTCGAGCAATCCGCAATCACGATAGAACCGCTGGCAGCCAGGCTTTACGGCGGGGCGTTGGCGGGCAGCATCAGCGTGACGGCGCAGGGTACGCCACAGATAACCATCAAACAGAACCTGAGAGGCTTCCAGATGAACGCGCTGCTGGCCAATACGGCAGGCGCCGACAGGCTCACGGGCAAGGGCGATCTCGCCCTGGACATCAGCGCGGAAGGCACCAGTATCGGTGCATTGCGCAAGACGCTGGATGGCAGTGTCTCGCTGGTGCTGGGGCACGGTTCGCTGGCGGGTATCAATCTGCGTACGGCGCTGCTCGAAGGCAAGGATGACCTGGGGGTCAAGAGCGAGCCGCGTGCCCATGAAGCCATGTTTGGTCTAAGAACCGATTTTTCCGAGTTGAAAGCCGCGTTCAATATCAAGGAAGGCAGTAGCCACGGCAATAGCTTCGACATGAAATCACCGCTGTTCAGAATCGCAGGTGAAGGTAACCTCGCCCTCGATTCCGCCAGCATGGATTATCAACTCGCCGCCACAGTTGCCTCCGCGCTCAACCGGCGCAATGCCGGAGAGTTAACCGAGTTGAAGGGAGTGACAGTACCGGTCCGGGTGAGCGGACCTTATGCCTCCCCTTCCATCGCTTTGGATTTCGCCGCCGCCAACGGAGACATCGTGACTAAACGTACTGCAGCCAGGGCTGCACTAGAACAGGCATCAGCCCGGGCCGCATCAGAACAGGCATCAGCCAAGGCAGCGGAAGAGCGGGCAGCGGCTGCGCTTGCGGTCAAAAAGAAAACGGCTCCGGCTAAAAAACGGGTGACTAAGGCAATCAAGAAATAGTCGGCCTCAGATTTTGCCGTACCCTATAAATAATAGTTTTCCGGCTTGGTTGTGCGCGGGATATGGCGTGTACGATGTCGTTATCGTTATAATTCATCAGAAAGAAACAAACCCAGGTCAGTAATTTCAGCTGACATAACAAGGAAAGGGGTATCACATGCTGTTAATGCCACTGTTTTACGTGACCGCCATCACCCTGCTGGTCCTGCACTTCACTGGTTTTCTCGCAAGACACAATCTGGAATGGCTGGTGCTAGTGCTTGCCGTCTCTGTTTTCCCGGCAGTAATTTACCTTTAGGGAACCTCTAAAAATCCAGATTTCATCCCAACTGATGTAACTACTAGCCATTCGACTAAGCTGTCAAAAGACGACAGCCAAGTCGCTGGTTATGCTGCGTTGCGTAAAAAATTTCTTGCTGACATATCAATCATATGCGGCGCTACGAAATTTTTTCCGCGCCTTGCATTTGGGCGAACTTTGAATTTTTAGAGATACCCTTTAGTCTTTGGGCTGAAGTGGCAGTCCGGCGTGTTTCACGGCTGCCAAGCCGGCAATAGGATGTGCGGTGCTTTAGTTTTGCATTCCGGAGGCACAATAAAAAAGGCGACCTTCCGGTCGCCTTTTTGCTCTTGCTGTGCTTCCGTTAATCCCGCTCGCCGCTGAATGCCATCAGCAGGTTCAGCAGGTTGATGAAGATGTTGTAGATATCCAGATACAAACTCATCGTCGCCATCACGTAGTTGGTCTCGCCGCCATTCACGATCTGGCTGATGTCGTACAGGATGTAGGCCGAGAAGATCAGCACGGCGATCGCGGAGATGGTCAGCGCCAGCGCGGGCACCTGGAAGAACATATTGGCCAGGGAAGCGACGATCAGCAAAAGCAGCCCGATGAACAGGAACTTGCCCATGAAGCTGAAATCTTTTTTGGTGACGGTTGCCAGCGTCGCCAGGCTGAAGAAAATGATCCCGGTTCCGCCTGCCGCCATGCCTACCAGTTGCGCGCCGTTTTTCAGGTGCAGCGCGACTTGCAGGATCGGGCCGAGGAAGAATCCGGCGACAAAGGTGAAGGCCAGCAGCAGCGCGACACCCCAGCCGCTATTGCGTGTGGCCGATACGCCGAACATCAAGCCCATCATCACACCGAACATCATCAGCGTGGCGATGATCGGATGCTGCGCCATGTATGAGAAATTAGTGGACATGCCGACGAATGCGCCGATGATGGTCGGGATCATGGTCAACGCCAGCATCATGTAGGTGTTGCGCAGCACCTTGTTTTGGGTGGTTGCGACTGCGCCGATCTGCGTTGCGGGTAGATATTGTTGTTCCATTTTCAGCCTCCTAAATTTAAGCGTTAATTCTGCGACGGACAGTAAGACAAGCGATGCACGGATAAAGTTTCAAACGTAAATGCAGTAGGGGATAGGTTGGCGGAAGCGGTGAGATTCGAACTCACGGAGGACTCTCATCCTCGCTAGTTTTCAAGACTAGTGCCTTAAACCGCTCGGCCACACTTCCTAAATTGT
>JAYVKW010000148.1:0-6238 GCA_043768015.1 Gallionella sp. | reverse complement strand
TATAGCGTATCCGTTGTGTGGATTCAACCAAGGCGGGCTGACGCGCTCACTGTGAATCAAGCTCTGACTGCACTCGGACAATTCCAATTGTCCAATCATGAATTCTCTTCGCTGCCCGATAGCTGACATTCGCCAAGTGGGGCGGCCGACACACAGCAGAACTTGATAAACATCTGCAAACGACCAAGGCACCCATTCTTGATTTGCCTTCGGTTACAAATTGTCGAGAACAAACAATATATCTCGCTCTCCTTGGTACTTCTTTCTTAGGGTGGCGCGTTTCGCGCTTCTGTCTTTGCAGCTTTCCTCGACACCACTTTCGATTTGTTTGGCTCGCTCCGCGTCATAAGCAGGTTCGCCGCGCCAATGCGTACAGATTTCTTCCCCATTAAACAGATCTTGAACATCGGCAGGCAGGGAAATGAATTTGAAAGCTTCTTCGCAAAATCGATCCTTCAGTGCCGGACTACTCTCGCATCCAGCCATGAAAACTTTCTTTGCGGATTCGGGGCGCCTCGCCTTTTTTTCTGCGAAACCATATGCAAAACATGCCCAGACTTGTTGTTCAGCGCAGCTTTCCGCGAGCAATTTATTTGCATTGGACTCTTCTGAAAGTTGCCCCAATGATTCACACCCTCTTAAGGTGTCCTTGTCTATCGAGCACGATCTTAAGTAATTGCGTCGTGCGTCTTCTGGCCTTCCCTTCTTCTCCAGAAAATATCCCGCACTTTCGCAACTAAAGAAATATCCTCTTCCGCAATTGTTAGAAGCAACCTCTATGGCACCGTCGATATCGTTATTTTCTGCAAGAGCAGCTACCAAACCATGGCAGCCATAAAGAGAACCAAGCTTACAGGCGCGAGCAAACAATTGTTGCTTCAGCTCATTATTCGTTCCCGCAGTGGCAAGTGCCGAAAGACAGAGTTTCGGATCGTTGCCGCTGAAACAGCGATCGACATCACTCTTTGGCTCGCCATAGCTGCTAAACGGTGTGAACACGAATATAAGAGCCGTTAGCAATATGAAAGAATTTTTTGTCATAACTTAGCTATCATGTTTGGAAGCAAGGCTTGGGAGTATATAATAAAAATTACTGTAATTTTCTGAGCGTCCGCTCTTAGCACACAACAGAACTTTGTTCCTTGTAACAGTACCCTTTAAAGCAGTCATTCGCCATCTCAAGGTTTTGAAAAACCACTGCGCTGTTTTTCGACTAAAGCTTCTATCGTGCTGATACGCGCCTGTTGCACTGCGGCAGCGATGGCGCCGCTATCACTACACTGCTGGGCGATCTCGCCGGCATCCACGTCGCGTGCAACGGCCAACAATTGCAACAAATAATCCGCCTGCGGATAGGCATCCTGTTCGTGCCCGGTACGTCCGCGCGCGTCCGAAGCACACGCCTGCAACAATTGCGTGAAGCGCTCCGGCCTGCGCCATGCATCCGCCGACTGAAATAATCTGATGATGGTTTCGGCGCGCAATTCTTTGGCGCGATGAATGTCGCCGTGATAACGCGCGGCCAGCAGAGCCAGGTCGCGGCATTCGCCGGACGCGCGCAAGCGCTGCGAGAGCTTCTTTACCAATTCGACACTGCGTAACTCGTGTCCAATGTGGCGCGGCAAAATATCTTTCGGTGTAGTCGCCTTGCCCAGATCATGGGTCAGCGCGGCGAAGCGCACTTCCAGTGTGTAATCGTGTCGCGCTGCATCGTCCACCACCAGCATGGTGTGTATGCCGCAGTCTATCTCGGGATGATATTTTTCCGGCTGGGGCACGCCAAACAGCACGTCCACTTCGGGGAGTATCTTCGCCAGCGCGCCGCAACTGCGCAGCGTCTCGAAAAAACGCGACGGCTTCTTCTCCATCAGTCCGCGCGCCAGTTCCTGCCAGACGCGCTCGGCGACCAGCGCATCCACTTCGCCGTTGTTCACCATGTCGCGCATCAGCTTCAATGTCTCCGGCGCGATGCTGAAACCGAAGCGTGCTGCAAAACGCGCCGCGCGCAGGATGCGCACCGGGTCTTCGCTGAACGCCGCGCTGACATGGCGGAGGATACCGGCACGCAAATCGGCGACGCCGTTGTGCGGGTCGATCAGTTTGCCGTTGGCTAGCTTGTCATCAACTTCCTGGGCGATGGCGTTGATGGTGAAATCGCGGCGCAGCAAATCCTGCTCCAGCGTCACATCCGGCGCGGCATGGATGACGAAGCCCTGGTAGCCCGGTGCGGTCTTGCGCTCGGTGCGCGCCAACGCGTATTCCTCATGGGTTTGCGGATGCAGGAACACCGGAAAATCTTTGCCGACTGGCTGGAAGCCTTGTGTCACCATCTCTTCCGGCGTGCTGCCGACTACCACCCAGTCGCGATCCTGAACAGTCAATCCCAGCAATCGGTCGCGCACCGCGCCGCCTACGCAGTAGATTTTTGCATTACTTTTCATTCGAAATCGCTGACTGGTTATGTGCAGCTCTGTTATTCGCAGACTTGGGCGTGATAATGCCCAGGCGTTGCTTGAGCGAGCGCGGTGGGTTACCGAATTGATCGGCATAATAAACGGTGTTGCTCATCACCTTTTTTACATAATCGCGCGTTTCTTCGAACGGGATGGTTTCGGTGTAAATCGCGCCTTCGAGTGGCTGGTCGCCGCGCCACTGAAACGCGCGGGTCGGCCCGGCATTGTATGCCGCCGAAGCCAGCACCGGATTGTTTTCAGATTGCGACAGTACTGATTTCATGTAATACGTGCCGAGGCGAAAGTTGGTATCGAGTTGGTGGATCAGCGCATTGCGATAACTTTTTAATCCCAGTTTATTCGCCACCCAGCGCGCCGTGCTGGGCATGATCTGCATCAGCCCCGAGGCGCCGGTTTCGGACTTTGCGCCAATGGCAAAACGACTTTCCTGACGCATCAGGCCATACACCCACGCCTCGTCCAGGCCATGCTCGCGGATGTGCGCCTGCAATTCGGAGCGATACGGCGCGAGATAGCGCAAGCTGAAATCATGCACCTTGACGGTTTTGTCCGCCGCACCGATAGCGCGATCGTACATTTCATTGCGTCTTGCGATTTCCGCTGCGGTGAGCAACTCGCGGTCATTAAGATTGCGCAGCACCCAACGCCATTCCTCCAGCGCTTCGCTGCGCATGTCCATGCGATACAGCGCCAGTGTGCGCCGAATACCGGGTAGCGCCAACATCTCCGTGATAGCCTGCTGGTCGGGTTTGTATACCGGTATTACTGCGCTTAATACCGGCAAGTCAGCCAGTTCCGCACTTGCCAGTTGACCATAGAAGTTAAATTCGCCGCTCAATGGCGCAAATATCTCTCTGGCTTCGATGGGCTTGCCCAATGTTTGCAACGCGCGCGCTTTCCAGTATTGCCAAGCGGCATCGCGCTGCTGTTGCTCGCTCATTGTGTTCACGCTGGCCAACACCTCGGGCCAATCCTGCGCGCGTAATGCCGCGCGCACCCGCCATGCCGATTGATGATCGTCAAGCGGGGTGTCTGCCGCCGCCCTGTACCAGCGCAGTGCGCGCGCATCCAGATTACGCGCCGCCTCATAAGCCAGTCGGCCATAAAAATAATGCTGCTCGGTCACGGGGAAATATCCGGCGATCTTCGCCCAGCGCGCGGCGGTCAATTCGGGGGATTGTTTTGCCAGACGCTGCAAGGCAAACAGCGCGACGGTGCGCTGGCCCTCGCTCGCCAATTTTGAATTCAATCCGATCGGCGGAATTATATGGTCATCACTGATCTCGGTACACGGAGCTTCACACTCTGCTCCAAGACCACCCGAAGGGCGATTGTCTGGTATGGGTGCGGAGGATGGAGGTGATTTGCTGTCAGTCATGGCTGATGAGGGCTGGTCAGCTTTGCCAAAGCCAAGCCGCGACAAAATATTTCTCCACCATCCCGCAGACGGCGAGGGGATGGTCGCGCTTGGAGAGGGCAGGGGATTATCCAAGCTCCCTCCGGAAGGGGGCGGCTGTTCGATGCCCGAAACTTGCGCTTCGATCGCTGCACTGATGCGCTCTTGTGTAGCCACCACTTCCGGACTGTTTGTAGAATGGGAATCGGCCGGCGTCAGTTTTTTCAGATAACGATCCGGATCAGCGGCGGCACTTTTCAGCATGGCAGGCAAGCCCGCATATTTGCCATCCATCTGTTCGGCCAGCTTGATGGCCAGCGACACATTGTTCGCTTCCAAAGCCAGGCGCAGCCGCTGACTAACATCCTGTTTGCCGATGATGCCGGCGGACAGTGCGGCATCAAACAGCGTGCTGCAACTTTCCGGCTGTCCCTTGCCGGTGAACCACAATTTACGCGCCTCGCGCAACACAACCAACTCCTGGCTGCGGCGGCGCGATTGCAGCGCATAACAAGTCAGCTCGGTATCCTCGTTAAGCAAGCGCGGATATTCGGCATCGAACAGATCCCATTGTTGTTTTTTGCCGAGCAGCTTGAGCCACTCGCCGCGCAACTGGGCTATCATCGGCGTGTCTTCCGGGCGGGAAAGGAAGTTTTTTACCGGCTCTGATCCGACGTTTTTCAGATCCAGGCTCAACTGGTAATAACTGACGTACACCTCCAGCGGCGTCTTTTTCAACCGCTGTGCGTAACGGCCCAGCTTGACTGTATCACCGGCGAGAAATGCATCGTGCGCGGCAAGAAAATCCGAGTTTTGGTCAGCAAGTGCGGAACAGGAGACCAGCAGCAAAAAATAAAGTATGAATCTCATCACAAACCATCAACGAAAAAATCGCGTGGAGCATAACACATTGCATATGCGTCGCCTGTTCCGGGCCGGACTGCCATCAGCTGCTGCAAGCCATAAACAAAAACCCCCATCAGTTGCCCGATGAGGATTCTTTTTTCAATTCGCGCTACAAACAATAAATAATTTCGTAGGGTGCGTTCTACGCACCATTATTAACTGATGAAACTACTAGCCATCTGACTAGGCTGTCCAAAAACGACAGCCAAGTCATTGGTTATGGTGCGTAGAACGCACCCTACGTTATTCCTGTTTCTATTGAGAAATGACTTGTTGCATTCCCTTCATATCCAATCCTTGGGCACCAAAAACTCTTCATACAGTTTCGCTTCCGCCGAGCCTTTTTCGGGATGCCAGTCATAGCGCCATTTCACCAGCGGCGGCATGGACAGCAGGATAGATTCGGTGCGGCCATTGGTTTGCAGGCCGAAGATGGTGCCGCGATCGATCACCAGATTGAATTCTACATAGCGACCGCGCCGGTAGAGTTGAAAGTCACGTTCGCGCTCGCCGTAGGGGGTGTCTTTGCGGCGCTCCAGGATAGGCACGTAGGCGGACAAGAAGTGATCGCCCACGCTTTGCTGGACGGCGAATGCGGTGTCGAAATCCGGCACGCTGAGGTCGTCGAAGAAAATGCCACCCACGCCGCGCGGCTCGTTGCGATGCTTGATGTGAAAATATTCATCGCACCATTTTTTGTACTTGGGATGCAGGTCTGCACCAAACGGCGCGAGCGAATTCTTGCAGGCCTGGTGGAAATGCACCGCATCTTCCGCGTAACCGTAATACGGCGTTAAGTCCATGCCGCCGCCGAACCAGAATACCGGGGCTTCTCCATCCTTCATCGCGACGAACATGCGCACGTTCATGTGCACCGTCGGCGCATAAGGGTTGCGCGGATGAAACACCAGCGACACCCCCATCGCCTCCCAGCGGCGACCCGCCAGTTCGGGACGATGCGCGGTGGCGGAAGGCGGCATCTTGTCACCCATGACGTGTGAAAACGCCACGCCGCCGCGCTCCAGCACGTTGCCTTCTTCGAGGATGCAGCTTCTGCCGCCACCGCCTTCCGGTCTGTCCCAACTGTCGCGGCGAAATTTTTTGCCGTCCACCTGTTCCAGACGCGTGACGATGAGGTCTTGCAGTTCAATCAAATATTCTCGTACTTCTGCAGAATTGAAACCACTCATGTTTTCTCCAATGTCGATTAATTTTGTATGATTTAACTGCGTATGATTTTACCATCAGCCCACCTGCTGATGGTTGAAGGTTTCTTGAGTTTCCCCACGCGCCCCGGCAAAACCCATACCTTGCGCCCGAACAATCGTTGGCATTCCTTATAAGTCCTGGCGGGACGTTGTCCGCTGCGATTGGCGCTGGTCGAGACCAGCGCGCTGCCCACGCCACGGCAGAGTCGTGCGGCTGGTTTGTGCGCAGTCAATCGCACTGCCAGCGTGTCATG
>JAYVKW010000147.1:0-6005 GCA_043768015.1 Gallionella sp. | reverse complement strand
GCCCCCTGTGCCGTTTGCACGATGCGCGGATGCTTGATGCCGATGGCCGTTTGCATTGATGATTTGGGCTTGAGACGCGCATTCCGCCACAACGACGCGCTGCGGCCGAGCAAGCCCAGCAAAGTAATGATGATTGCCCAGCCACCGAAAAAAACAGTTTGCGTGGGCGCAAACAGGGCGGCGTACAGCGTTGCCAGCGTGAATCCGGAAGCACCGCCGAGCAGGATGAAGTTGATCACCGTCAGGGGTGAATGCCATTCCTGCAAAAAACGCAGACAGGCGTAGATCATGCCGGTGCTCACGAACAGGGCGAAGGCCAATATCGTGCCCAAACTGCCCAATATGACCGTGACATCGATGATCAAGCCACTGGGCAATGTCACCAGTACCGGATGGTATCCGCTCACGTGAGACATCGAATAAAGAAACAATATTCCCATGAACGCGGGCAGGACGATGACCTCGCGGGAAAGCCATGAAGTGCGCCACTGAGTCGCCGAGCGCCAGGCACGCGCCGGGCGGCCCAGGTGAAAGAATGAGGCGATCAGCCCTGCCATGGTAAAGACCAGCGCCAACAGGCTGCCCCAACCATAAAAACGGGCATCCTGTTGCGGCAGCAAGTCAAACAACGCGTATGACTGCTGGGTGAACAGGGCTAGGAAAAGGCCTTGGCCAACACCGATCAAGGTAGTAAGAAAAATGACTGATAGTGCCGGATTCATATGTATTTACTTTTGTAATTACCAGGACGTAACGTCGTCGAGCGTAGGATCAGACTTATTGGGCTTGGGCAGTTTTCCGTCGACCTTGAGCGGATTATCGGCACGTTCGAGTTCGTCCTCGTGTATTTTGAGATTGGTCTTGCGTCGCGGCAGATATTGGTTGGCCGGATGAGTGCCCCATTCCGGCATCAAGGAATATCCCGCGCTTTCGCGGATCGCCTTGGAAACCACCGACTCGGGGTCATGCACATCACCGAACAAACGCGCGCTGGTCGGACAGGCCATCACGCAAGCCGGTTTGCGGTCATTTTCCGGCAGCGTCATATCGTAGATGCGGTCCACGCACAGCGTGCATTTCTTCATCACATGCTGTTTTTCGTCTATCTCGCGCGCACCATAGGGACAAGCCCAGGCGCAATACTTGCAGCCTATGCACTTGTCATAGTCCACCAGCACGATACCGTCTTCCTTGCGCTTGTAGGAAGCGCCGGTCGGACATACCGGCACGCACGGAGGATCCTCGCAATGCAGACAGGATTTAGGGAAATGCACAGTCTCGGTGTTGGGATATTGTCCGACCTCGAAAGTCTGCACGCGATTGAAGAACGTGCCGGTCGGATCGGCGCCATAGGGATTCTCATCGTACAGCGGCCCCGCCGATCCGGAAGTGTTCCATTCCTTGCAACTGGTCACGCAGGCATGACAACCGACGCAAACGTTGAGGTCGATGACCAAGGCGAGCTGAGTCATAGCGAGCCTTTCACTTTGATGTATCCGAGTTGTGTCATTTTTTTCCGTCTTTCTTGCCACCGCCAAAATAGGCGAGCCACTTGGGACTTTCAAACATCCCCGGCACCGCTTTCATCGGCTCGAACTGCGGCGAGGTCTGCTGCGGTTCATCGGCTCCTGCCGGATAGATGCGCACCCGCACATCGTACCAGGCAGCCTGTCCGGTGATCGGATCGGAATTGGAATAGCGCGAGCCATCAGGATTGGCTGGCAGCTCCTCGGAGATCAGATGGTTGAGCAGAAAACCCTTCTGCGATTCATTGGAGTCGGGCGACAGGTTCCATGCGCCCGCCGCCTTGCCGATCGCGTTCCAGGTCCACACCGTGCCCGGCTCGACCGCCTCGGAATAACGACACATGCAGCGCACCTTGCCCCACTGCGACTCCACCCACATCCAGCCGCCGTCCGCGACTTCGGCGGCTTGTGCGGTAAGCGGATTCACGAACAGATAATTGTGCGCATGGATCTGGCGCAACCAGGCGTTCTGCGAATCCCATGAGTGGTACATCGCCATCGGACGCTGGGTCACCGCCGCAAGCGGATACTTGTGCTTGTCGCTGGACTGCGTTTCCAGCGGCTCGTAGAAAAATGGCAGCGGATCGAAATAGGTTTCGATGCGCTTGGCCAGATGAGCGGGCGGTTTGCGCGTGATGCCGCGGCCTTGTGCGGCGAGGCGGAATTTCTGCAACACTTCGGAATACAGGTGAATCAGGATGGGCTCGCCATAGCGCGTGACGCGGTTGCGCTGCGACCACTCCAGATAGCCCTTGTTCCAGTTGCGCATGTACTGGTAGGAGCGCGGCAACTCATAGTGGAACACGCAGTTATTTTTTTCGTACATCTCCCACTGCTTCGGATTGGGTTCGCCGAGCAGCGATTTCTCGCCGCCCTTGCCGCGCCAGCCGGCCAGAAATCCGATGCCTGAACCGGGCTCGGTCTCATAGTTCACGATGAAATCGGGATAGTCGCGATACTTGCGCTTGCCTTCCTTGGTGGCGAAGGCGGGCAACTTCAAGCGTGAACCCAACTCGATCAGCACCTCCTGGAAAGGCTTGCATTCGCCCGTCGGCGGCAACACCGGAATGCGCACCGCATCCACCAGCCCGTCGAATTCGGAGATCGGCCTGTCCAGCATCGACATCACATCATGGCGTTCCAGATAAGTCGTGTCCGGCAGGATCAGATCCGCATAGGCCGTCGTTTCGGAATGGAACGCATCGCAGACCACGATGAACGGGATCTTGTACTCGCCGTTCTGCTCCTTGTCGTTGAGCATTTTTCTGACTTCGACGGTATTCATCGTCGAGTTCCAGCCCATGTTGGCCATGAAAATAAGCAGCGTGTCTATCTTGTACGGGTCGCCGCGCCAGGCATTGGTGATGACGTTGTGCATCATGCCATGCACCGACAGCGGATATTCCCACGAAAAAGCCTTGTCGATGCGCACCGGGCTTCCATCCGGATTGACGAACAGATCGTCCGGATCGGATGGCCAGCCCAGCGCCATGCCATCCAGCGGCGTGTTCGGCTTGACTGCCAGCGGCGTGTTCGGTGTGCGTGCGCAAGGCGGGATAGGACGCGGGAACGGCGTCTTGTGGCGAAAGCCGCCGGGACGGTCGATGGTACCGAGCAGCGTCATCAGAATCGCCAGCGAGCGTATCGTCTGGAAGCCGTTGGAATGCGCCGCCAGCCCGCGCATTGCATGGAAGGCCACCGGATTGCCGGTGACGCTGTCGTGCTCCTTGCCCCATGAATCCGTCCAGGCGATCGGCAATTCGATCTTCTGGTCGCGTGCCGTGATGCCCATCTCGTAAGCCAGGCGGCGTATGGTCTCGACCGGAATGCCGGTGACCTGACTCGCCCATTCCGGGGTGTAATCTTTCACCCGTTCCTGCAACAGCTGGAACGCCGGTTTGACCGGCGTGCCATCGGACAGCTTGAATTCCCCGAACAGAAACGGATCGGCTCCCTCGCTGTGCGTGACCACCGGCTTGTCGGTGTTGCGATCCCACCACAGCTTGTTTTGCGGGTCATAGCAACCCTCCTCTTTCGGCACCTCGGTGCGCACGAACATGCCGAACTCGTCATGCTTGTCGTCGAGATTCACCAATTGACCGGAGTTGGTGTAACGCACCAAAAAATCGCGGTCGTACAATCCGAGCGCGATGATCTCGTGGATCAGCGCGAGCAACAGCGCGCCATCGGTACCCGGACGTATGCCCACCCATTCGTCGGCGATCGCCGAGTAGCCGGTGCGTATCGGGTTGATGGAAATGAAGCGGCCGCCATCGCGCTTGAATTTCGAAATCGCGATCTTCATCGGATTGGAGTGATGGTCTTCCGCCGTGCCTATCATGATGAACAGCTTGGCGCGCTCCAGATCCGGCCCGCCGAATTCCCAGAATGATCCGCCGATGGTGTAGATCATTCCGGCGGCCATGTTCACCGAGCAGAACCCGCCGTGAGCGGCATAGTTGGGCGTGCCGAACTGGCGCGCGAACAATCCGGTCAGCGCCTGCATCTGGTCGCGCCCGGTGAAAAGCGCGAATTTCTTGGGGTCGGTGGCGCGTATCTTGCCCAACCGCTCGGCGAGAATAGCGAAGGTCTCTTCCCAACTGATCTCCTCGAACTCTCCCGCGCCGCGATCTGTTCCCGGCTTGCGCCGCAGCGGCTTGGTCAGCCGCGCGGGCGAATACTGCTTCATGATGCCGGACGAACCCTTGGCGCAGATCACGCCGTTGTTGAGCGGATGGTCCGGGTTGCCGTCTATGTAGCGCACCTCGCCGTCGCGCAGATGGACGCGTATCCCGCAGCGGCACGCGCACATGTAGCAAGTCGTGTTGCGCACTTCGTTCTTGGCATCCGGCGCAGGCGATGCCAGCGGATCGTGCAGCGGCGAAATCGTGCTCTGTGAGTCGCCAAAATTATGGGTCTTCATTAAAATCCATTGATAGTTGGGCATTCAATCCCGACCGTTTCCGTAGGAATACGCGTCTTCATTGAAGGTGCGATAGTATGCGCAATTGCTGGTCACGCCAACCATAGCCGTGATGAGCTATAAGTGTATAACCCATTAGGGGTATCGAAGTTTGCCGATTAAAGTCCTAGCATAGCCCTACAGTCAATCCGGATAGATTGGCAAAGCAGGGAGAAACGAAATGGCACTCGTAAGACCGCACGGTGGGGGCAACCTCAATCCTTTATTGCTCAAAGGGAGGGTTCTTGCGGACGAGTTGGAACGAGCGCGCACCTTGCCACGCATCAAAGTCAACTCACGCGAAAAGGGCGATCTGGTGATGATGGGCATCGGTGGCTTCACCCCGCTTGACGGTTTCATGTCCTTTACCGACTGGCAGGGAGTATGCGCCGGTATGAAAATGGCCAACGGATTGTTCTGGCCTATCCCCATCACCCTCTCCACCGATTTTCTCACGGCGAACGACATCGATACCGGTGGCGAGATCGCCTTGCTGGACCCGGAAGACGACAGCATTCTGGCGACGATGCGCATCACCGAGAAATATACCATCGACAAGGAACACGAATGCGCAACGGTGTTCAAGACCACCGACATCGAGCATCCCGGCGTGAAAATGGTCATGGCACAGGGTGATATCAACCTCGCCGGTCCGGTCAAGGTACTTTCACTGGGTGGCTTCGATCAAAAATACGGCGAGCTGTTCATGACGCCGCGCGAAACACGCGAGATGTTTGAAGTCATGGGCTGGAGCAAGATTGCGGCGTTCCAGACACGTAATCCGATGCACCGCTCGCATGAATACTTGGCAAAAATCGCCATCGAAATCTGCGATGGCGTATTGATCCACTCGCTGCTCGGCAACCTCAAGCCGGGCGATATTCCCGCTGATGTTCGCACCCACGCGATTGCTGCACTCACCGAAAACTACTTCGTCAAGCAGACCGTGGTACAAGCCGGCTATCCGCTCGATATGCGTTACGCAGGTCCGCGCGAAGCGCTGCTGCATGCGCTGTTCCGCCAGAACTACGGTTGCTCGCATCTGATCGTCGGGCGGGATCATGCCGGGGTCGGCAACTACTACGGCCCGTTCGATGCACACCACATCTTCGACGAGATCCCCAAGGGCTCGCTGGAGACGCAGCCGCTCAAGATCGACTGGACCTTCTGGTGCTACAAGTGCGGCAGCATGGCTTCAGCACGCACCTGCCCGCACGGTGAGGCTGACCGGTTGCTGGTTTCTGGCACCAAGTTGCGCAAATGGTTATCCGAAGGTGCCGAAGTGCCCGCCGAATTCAGCCGGCCTGAGGTACTGGAAATACTGCGTACCTATTATGCAAATATCGAAGAAAGTGAAAAAGTAGAAGTAAAACTCAGTGGTCACTCGGGACGCTAGAAAACACCCCTTCCCCTTTGATGGGGGAGGGCTGGGGAGAGGGGACGCTCTTCTTTGCCCCCCATTTTTACCAATTTTTGTTCGGGCTGATTTAAGGGCGCTTCTAAAAATTTAAAGTTCT
>JAYVKW010000146.1:0-5563 GCA_043768015.1 Gallionella sp. | reverse complement strand
GAGTTAAGTAACATTTCGTGGAGGTTTTTTCTCTAGCTGCATTACCAGAGTTGCGTGCCCACCTAGTATGGACGGGCTTTTTCGGGGGAAAGAGTACATTGAGAACAGAGTTTTTTTCATGGGATTAGACCCCTACCTTGTCTAATCAATCCAATTATCTCCCTGCAAGCCAAGCAGGACGCCATCAAGCCAGAATCCGACCCCCACGAAATGTTACTTAACTCAAAAATTTACGAGTTGATCAAAGGCAAGTTACGTTTGTTCTATTTCAAGACGGAAGATGATTTTCTTGTCATCTGCACCACAGGCCTGATCAAAAAGACTCAAACTGTAGACCAAAAACATGTCAAAAAAGCAATTCGTCTCAAGCATGAATACTTGGAAGCCGTTAAACAGAATGCACTCATCGTGATCGAGGACAATGAAAATGGCGATTAATAAAAAACTGGCAGCTTACCTTGCCGAAAGAAAAAAGACAGATGTCTATTGGGTGGAGTCAGCGAAGCTGGACTTTGCGCTGGCGCTTGAAAAACAGATTCGTCTTGCAGGTTTAAGCTATGCATCTCTTGCCAAAAAGATCGGCAGTAGTGCGGCATATATTTCAAAAATATTTCGTGGCGATACCAATATGACCATAGAAACAATGGTTAAATTGACTCGTGCTTCCGGTGCGCGCCTTAATATCGAGATCGTTAGTGAAGCTGTCGCAGCACAACGCTGGGATAATAAAATACTTCCGTTTTCAATAATTAATATGCCGCCACATGTAACAGCGGTGTGCGCAACTTTTTATCATGTTGCCAATCGGTCAGCTAGTAACATGGAAATCGAAACCAAACAAGCAGCTTGAATATGAGCGACTATAGACACCCCATACAGCTTGAGCGGGTTCTGTTCACCCGCTCCGTTGTTATCGCGGTTCCCGATCACAAGCCTATCGACCCTGCGCAGATCCCAGGCCCTGAAAATTCCATTGACATTCTTCCTGTTGACGGACAGGAAGGGAAATATCAAG
The DNA here is from genome assembly GCA_043768015.1 of Gallionella sp. GTDB lineage: Bacteria > Pseudomonadota > Gammaproteobacteria > Burkholderiales > Gallionellaceae > Gallionella. The sequence goes on along the minus strand of JAYVKW010000146.1, from coordinate 4,548 downwards.
TAAGCATGGGCACCAAACTTAATATCAATGGGGATCCCGCATATCCTTACATCATCGACATGGAATGTATCGGTATTTTTTCTGTAGATACCAAGCTATCCCAAGAGGAAGCTACGAATGGTGTAACGATCACTGGGCATAGCGTACTTTATGGCGCAATCCGTGAAGCTGTTGCATGGCTCACTGGAAGGCAGCCATTCGGGCCGCTCATGCTGGGACTTTCTGTATTACGTCCTGCCCAACAAGAGCCTCCTAAGGAATAACCAATAAATCTAGGAAATCTGTAGGAAATCTGGGGTTAGGTCTCGCAAAGTAGCGCGCCACATCAATATTGTTGATCAGATTTTCAGTTCAACCCAAGATTGCATACTTTATCTACCAGAAGAAATCGAGTTGACAGCATAGGTGACGGATGTTAATTTCCACCTGCGCCGATTTGAGGATCAGCTTGCGGGCGCATAATAAATACAGCTAAAGCGTGGGAAACCCGGTTTAGCGCCAAGCTATCCGGGTTTTGTACTTTGAGGGGTCACCATGTCTGATTATCAACCTGAAACGCTGGCGATACACGCTGGAACCGTGCGCAGCCAGTTCGGCGAACACAGCGAGGCGTTGTTCCTGACTTCCAGTTTCGTGTTCGACAATGCCGCGCAGGCCGCCGCGCGTTTCATCGGCGAACAGCCGGGCAACATCTATGCGCGTTTCACCAACCCGACCGTCACCATGTTCGAGGAACGTCTTGCCGCAATGGAAGGCGCGGAGCAATGTATCGCCACCGCATCCGGCATGTCGGCGATACTTGCCTGCGTGATGGGACTGCTCAAGGCAGGCGATCACATCGTCGCGTCGCGCAGCGTTTTTGGCGCGACGATCAACCTGTTCAATAACATTGTCAAAAAATTCGGCGTGGACACGACTTTTGTTTCTGCCACCGATGTTGCGGAATGGCAGAGGGCGTTGCAGCCGAACACTAGGCTATTTTTTCTGGAGACGCCGTCCAATCCGCTCACCGAGATTTCCGATATCGCTGCGATTGCGGCGGTGGCCAGGCAATGTGGTGCGCTGCTGGCGGTGGACAATTGCTTTTGTTCGCCCATCCTGCAACGCCCGCTGCAATTGGGCGCGGATATTGTGATCCATTCAGCGACCAAGTACATTGACGGGCAGGGACGCGTGCTCGGCGGCGCGGTGCTGGGCAGCAAAAAAAATCTGGAAGGCGTGTACCAGTTCCTGCGTACCGCGGGGCCGACCATGAGCGCGTTTAATGCCTGGATATTCTTGAAAGGCATGGAGACGCTGAAGATACGCATGGAGGCACACAGCGCCAGTGCATTGGTGTTGGCGCGTTGGTTGGAAGCGCAACCTAATGTGCAACGCGTCTTCTATCCGGGGTTGCCATCGCATCCGCAACATCAACTGGCAATGCGCCAGCAGAAAACCGGTGGCGGCATCGTGTCGTTCGAGGTTAAGGGCGGCAAGGCAGCCGCATGGCGCGTGATCGACAACACCAAGCTGCTGTCCATCACCGCCAATCTGGGCGACACTAAAACCACCATCACCCATCCGGCCACCACTACCCATGCGCGCATCACCCCGGAGGCGCGCGCGGCGGCAGGTATTACGGACGGTCTGATCCGCATCGCGGTAGGTCTGGAAGCCGTGACGGACATCCAGAACGATCTGGCGCGCGGTCTCTGATGGACGTGCTCGCCGCACAAGTCGGAGAGCTGCTCAAATCGCATGGCCTGACGCTGGCAACGGCGGAATCCTGTACCGGCGGCGGAGTCGCGCAGGCAATCACCGAGGTGGCAGGCAGCTCTGCGTGGTTCGAGCGCGGCTTCGTCACTTATTCCAATCTTGCCAAGCAACAGATGTTGGGGGTGAGCGAGGCGACACTCAAGCAGCATGGCGCGGTGTCTGAAGCGGCGGTGCGCGAGATGGTGGCGGGGGCGCTGCAACACAGCGCGGCTCAAGTGGCGTTAGCAGTCAGCGGCATCGCCGGGCCGGATGGCGGCACGGCGGACAAGCCGGTGGGCACGGTGTGGTTCGCCTGGGGAATAAAGCAAGGCAATATTCACGCGCAACGGCATCAACTGCAAGGCAGCCGTACCGAAGTGCGTGTTCAGTCGGTGTGCATCGCCTTGCAGGGAGTGGTTAACTTATTGAATCAAATGACCAGAACGGCCTAAAACAACAAAAAGAACGAACGTTCTGTACAAATGCAAATTGATGTGCCACAATTCCGCATCACTTTTTGCCAACATCAATTCTGAAGGGGAATAAAAATGGATGACAATAAAACCAAAGCACTTGCTGCGGCGCTGAGCCAAATCGAGAAACAATTCGGCAAAGGCTCGATCATGCGTCTGGGCGAAAGCGATGTGACGCGCGACATACAAGTGGTTTCCACCGGCTCGCTGGGTTTGGACATCGCTTTGGGTGTGGGCGGGTTGCCGCGCGGTCGGGTCATCGAAATATACGGCCCGGAATCATCCGGCAAAACCACACTCACGCTTCAAGTCATCGCCGAAATGCAAAAGCTGGGTGGCACCGCAGCCTTTATTGATGCAGAACATGCGCTCGATCCGCAATACGCGCAAAAACTGGGGGTGAATGTCAGTGATCTGCTTATTTCGCAACCGGATAATGGCGAACAAGCTTTGGAAATTGTTGACATGCTGGTGCGCTCTGCCGCCGTGGATATCGTAGTGATAGATTCGGTCGCAGCACTCACCCCCAAGGCAGAAATCGAAGGCGAGATGGGTGATGCGCAGATGGGCCTGCATGCGCGCCTGATGTCGCAAGCCTTGCGCAAACTCACCGCCAATATCAACCGTTCCAACACTACCGTCATCTTCATTAACCAGATACGCATGAAGATCGGCGTGATGTTCGGCAATCCCGAAACCACCACCGGCGGCAACGCGCTCAAGTTCTACGCCTCGGTGCGCCTCGACATCCGCCGCATCGGCGCGATCAAGAAGGGCGACGAAGTGATCGGCAACGAGACGCGCGTCAAGGTGGTGAAAAACAAGGTTGCCCCGCCGTTCCGTGAAGCGTTGTTCGATATCCTGTACGGCGAAGGCATCTCGCGCGAAGGCGAGATCATCGATCTGGGCGTGCAGCACAAACTGGTGGAAAAAGCTGGTGCTTGGTATGCCTACAAGGGCGAGAAGATCGGGCAAGGCAAGGACAACGCACGCGAGTATCTGCGCGAACATCCTGAAGTCGCGCGGGAGATTGAAAACAAAGTGCGCGAAGCTGTTGGCGTGGCGCTACTCGACCCTGTTGTAAAGCCATCAGCGAAAGCCGCCGACAAGGCGGGCGAGAAAGCTGGGGCAAAATCAGGCGCGAAAGCTGCCGAAAAACTTTTGGCCGGGCACCCGGATGAGGAAAAAGTCTGAGCTAAGTTTACGCGCGCGCGCCTTGCAATACCTCGCGCGCCGCGAATACAGCCGCGCCGAGTTGCGTAAAAAATTGTTACCGCATGTGCAAGCCGACGATGATTTCGAGCAGGCATTTGATTCCTCTGGGCCAGTCAATCTGGATGCACTATTGGATGATTTGACCGTGCGCGGTTGGCTGTCCGATGAACGCGCTGCCACACAACTGGTACACGCCAAACGCAGCCGTTTCGGCACGCAACGTATCACCCATGAGTTGCGCCAAAAAGGCATCGCGGAAGAATTGATCAACGCTGCGTTGCCGGAATTAAAAGACAGCGAAGTGGAAGCAGCGCATAGCGTGTGGCAGAGGAAATTCGGCAGGTTGCCGCAAGATGCTAGGGAAAAAGCCAGACAAATGCGCTTTCTTCAATCGCGCGGATTTTCACTTGATACCATTTTTCGCGTGTTGCGTAGCAAAGCTGATGTTGAATGACGAGCGTGTTGGCATATAGAGGTCCAATATCTGGAGTGTTGGCTTATAGTTACCCAAATTAGGGCGGTAATGTAGAATACGTATTATGGGTTGCCAGCTTGATTGTTAATGTTCGCCGAGCTGTTCACCTGTGCTTCATGCTTCGTGGAGTTTTGTGTTCACTAAAATCAGGGGGGGTATGCGTAAATTTGTTTATGTCTTGTTGTCTGCGGTAATTGCAAGTGGGATTGCGGGGTGTGGAAGTGCACCGACCAAGGCCGAAAAACTGGCGCAGTTGGCGGATTGTACTTTTCCGAACTCAAAAGAGCCGGCTCCAGGTTGGGTTTGCGATCAGCCTGTCGAGGACATGCCAGTGACCGCGGTAGGCTCGGCTGCAAAATCTGATGCCGGTCACGAATTCATGAAGCAGATGGCCGCTACCGGCGCGCGCGTACAGCTTGCTCAGAACATGAAAGTGCAAGTGCAGAATATGATCAAGCAGTATGTTGAAACCACAGGTGCCGCAAGCAAGGAGACCGTTGACCGTGTCAACACCTCGGTAACCAAGCAGATCACCGATCAGTCACTGCAGGGCACACGAATCGTGAGAAGTGTCACCAGCCCGGATGGGACGCTGTACGTCCTGGTGGGTCTCGACGAGTCCATGGCGCAAAAGCTGACCGAGGCCGC
>JAYVKW010000145.1:0-10527 GCA_043768015.1 Gallionella sp. | reverse complement strand
TGAGTGGCTTGTCAGGAGCGGAGATTTGTCCTGGGTGAAACGGCTGGGCTATTTCGTGAATATGCTGTTTCTGAATTTGGCGGGTATGTATCTCTTCATGCGCAACATCGACACCAGGAAAGTGGAATGGAGCCATTACCGCAACGACATGGTCGACAATACCGACTTCCGCAAGTTTGATGGCGTGCTGCGCATGGTCATGGATGGTAATGACACGCAGGCTGCTGAACTGAAACAATACCTGCAGTCACAATTCCTTGCCGGGCGTCTGGTGTATGGCATGTATAAATCGCGCGCGGCGTTGGTGACTTGCCTGGTGCAATCCTACAACGGTAATCATATGCATTTCGTGGATGGCAGCGATGGAGGTTACGCGTTGGCTGCACGGGGACTCAAAGAGCAACTCAAATCGTTTCGGGTAAATCGTGTCAGCACAGATACTGCGGTTTCACCGCCACTTCTCTCCTGATGAAATTCGGGAGAATGACGATTTATGCCACCCATGTTGCCGCCCCGTAACCTGTCATTTTGGGATTAACGCAGCCAGCTCCAGTTCGCTGAATCCCGCCGCGCGTCGCGCCTCAAGATTGAACGGCCCGCGCAGAACAGGTGCCTGGTATTCGGCTGCCAGGCGGGCGTAGGTGGCGACCGGCTCGAGGCCGCGTTGCTCGCACAGCCAGTTGTACCAGCGGTTGCCGATCGCGTCATGGCCGATCTCGTCGCGCAGGATGATATCCAGGATCGCGGCGGCGGCCATGTCTCCGGCTTGCGCAAGTTTGGCGCGAACTTGCGGGGTGGCATCCAGTCCGCGCGCTTCCATGGTGCGCGGCACCAGCGCGATGCGTGCGAGGATGTCGTGCTGCGTTTTGGCAGCCATTTCCCACAAGCTGCTGTGCGCGGGGAAATCTCCATAGGCGTAACCCTGGCCTTGCAGATGTTTGGTCAACAGGGAGAAGTGCAGAGCTTCCTCATTCGCCACATGCAACCAGTCGGCGTAATACTCGCGTGGCATGTCGGCGTATCGCCAGATCGCATCCAGCGCCAGATTGATGGCATTGAATTCGATATGCGCCAGCGCGTGGATCAAGATGGCGCGGCCTTCCGGCGTAATCATCGAACGGTGTTTGACCAGTCGCGGCGCCACCAGCTCGGGTTTGAGCGGATGACCGGGTATGGTTTGCCGCGCTGTCAGTGCCGCATGCGTATCCAGTTCAATTCCATCCGACAACCATGCTCGCGCCAACCGGCGCACCCCGTCAGCTTTGCGGGTGGCATCGCGTTCCGCAAGCCAGAAAAGCGCGGTCTGTCGCAACTCGGGCCGCAATTCGGTTGGTGGAGATGAATCGTAAACAGGTGGTGAGGTATTCAAATATCCGCTCCGTTATGCTGCGATAGAAACAGGCAAACTCCTTATACCATTCATTGTCGGCTTTATCATTGCACGGGGGATGTGGTCTAATCGGACTATCTTCTACTGGTACTGGGGCACAATAACTATGATCCGCATTCATAACAACTTTGCTACTTGTTTGGTTGCAGTCGCTCTGATTGCCGCCACGACGGCTTACGCCGGTGAATCCGCTGCGGTAATCAAGCAGCGCATGGGCAGCGGCGACCCGGTCGCGGGCAAGTCCAAGTCCAGCCTATGCCAGGGCTGCCACGGCGAGGAAGGCCTCAGTTCGGAGAATTTGATTCCCAATCTTGCCGGACAATATGCCCCCTATATCGCAAAAGAGCTCCGCAATTTTCAGTCTGGTGCGCGCAAACACCAGATCATGAGCGCCATGGCGAAGACGATTAACGATGACGAGCTGGATGATATCGTGGCATATTTCGCCAGCCAGGAGAAAATGCAAGGCAGCGGCTGGGGAGACAACCCGGTCGCAAAGCATTTATTTCTAAAAGGCGATATGACCAGGAATATTCAGCCCTGCGTGAGTTGCCACGGGGTAAACGGCAAAGGCAAAGCGCCCAACATTGCGACATTTCCGGTGATCGGCGGCCAGCACAAGGCGTACCTGCGTGCTCAGCTCATCCATTGGCGTAGCGGCGAACGCAGCAACAGCCCGGACGGTGTGATGAACAAAATCGCCAAATCTTTGACGGATGCCGAAATCGAAGCATTGACGGATTATCTTTCCGGATTGTAATTGGGCCGGGTTGTAGCCGGGATCGGGGTGCAGCGCACCCGAGGCCATCGCGGCGCATTTCGTGCGTTTGCCTCTTATGTCAGCTTTGTCATTGCAGGGACGATGTGGTTTAATCGCATTCATGAAATTCCCCTTCAAAATCGTCGCGCTCATCGGCAAACACAATGCTCCGGAAATCGCCGAGCCGTTGCTGCGTTTGGGCGCGTTTTTGTTATCCAGGGGACTGACCGTGGTGGTGGACAGCCTGACCGCCGGGCATCTCAAGGACAGTCCCTATCCGGCCATGAGTCTGGCTGATATTGGCCGCGCGGTGGATCTGGCGATCGTGCTGGGCGGCGATGGCACCATGCTGAACATTGCGCGCACCTTGTCGTTGAACCAGGTTCCGTTGGTCGGTGTGAATCAGGGGCGGCTCGGTTTCCTGACCGACCTCACCCTGGATAACATGCTGGACACCGTCGCGGCGATGCTGGACGGCAAGTTTGTCACCGAGCAGCGCCTGCTGCTTGCGGCGCGCGTGTTGCGCAACGATATCGAGGTGTACAGCGGGCGGGCGTTCAACGAAGTGGTGGTGCATCGCAACAATACCAGCAGCATGATCGAATTCGAGGTGCGCATCGATGGCGAATATCTCTACAACCAGCGCGCCGACGGGCTGATCGTTTCGACACCCACCGGTTCCACGGCTTATGCGATGTCTGCCGGAGGCCCGATCTTGCATCCCAGCCTTGATGTGCTCGAACTAGTTCCGATCTGTCCGCACACGTTGAGCAACCGGCCTATCGTGGTGAAGGGTTCTTCGGAACTGGAGATCCTGGTGCACCGCACCGGCGATATACAGGTGCGCTTCGACAGTCACACCAGCTACGATCTGCAGTTGCACGACAAGATCATCGTCACGCGCCATCCCGAGACAGTCTGTCTGCTGCATCCGGTGGGCCATAGCTATTACCATACATTGCGCGAGAAGCTGCTCTGGAATCAAACTTTATAAATGCCGAAATTCTTTGCCCTGATGTTTTATAAATTTAACCACACCGAAACGAAGCTCACTGTAGGAGCGGGCCATGCCCGCGAGACTCTCTATCGCGGGCATGGCCCGCTCCTACAGGGGTGGTGCGTGTTTTCATGAAACGTATGGATTAGAAAATGCTGAAGTTCCTGGCCATCCGCAATTTTGTCATCGTCTCCTCGCTTGAGCTGGATTTTTCCGCCGGATTTACCGCACTGACCGGCGAGACCGGCGCGGGCAAGTCTATTCTGATCGATGCGCTGTCGCTGGCACTCGGCGAACGCGGCGATGTGTCCATGGTGCGCAACGGCTGCGAGCGTGCCGAGATCGCCGCCGAGTTTGATGTGAGCGCGTTGCCGCATTTGCAGGCATGGTTGCGCGAGCAAGAGCTGGAAGGCGATGAGGGTGTATGTCTGCTGCGCCGGGTGCTGGATGCCGGAGGGCGTTCGCGCGGCTTCATCAACGGACGCAGTGCCACCCTCCAACAGTTGCGTGCAGCGGGCGACCAGTTGCTGGATATACACGGACAGCACGCACACCAATCGCTGCTACGCCCCGATGCGCAGCGTGTGTTACTGGATGGTTATGCGGGCATGGCGGGCGCTGCGGAACAAGTCGCAGCCTTGTATCACGATTGGCAAATATTGCGCCGCCGCCGCATCAGCCTGAGCGAAAATGCCGACGCGGTGGCCGCCGAGCGCGAGTTGTTGCAGTTTCAGCGCAACGAGATGGAGAGCTTGGGTTTTGACGTGCTGGAGTGGCATGCCTTGCAGGAGGACTATGCGCGTCTGGCCCATGCGGCGAGCCTGTTGGAGACCGCCGCATTCGGCATCGAGACCTTGAGCGAGGCGGACACCGCGTGTCTGGCGCAACTCAACGCGCTGACGGTGCGTCTGCGCGATGGCTTGGAGCACGATGCCAGCCTGGGCGAAACGTTGCAAATGCTGGAAAGCGCGCAGGCTGAGTTACAGGAAGCCGTCTATGCGCTGCGCCATTATCAGCAGCGTCTGGATACTGACCCACAACGCTTGCGCGAACAGGAGCAGCGCATCCAGAGCGTGATGGATGCCGCGCGCAAATACCGGGTCGCGCCGGAACAATTGGGTGAAGCGTTACAGCGTATCCTGGCGCGCTTGGCTGAGTTGGGCGGCGATGCCGACCTGGCCGAATTGGAACAGCAGGAAAAATCAGCACAGCAAAGCTATCTTGCGGTGGCGCAGAAATTGACGGCGGCACGCAAAAAAGCGGCCGGCAAATTGGCGCGTGAAATCACCGCAGCGATGCAGACACTGGCGATGCCGGGCGGCAGTTTCGCCGTGGCGTTGTTGCCGCTGGGCCAAGATAATGCTCACAGGGATAATGCCATCAGGGGCAGCGCCTACGGTCTGGAAACCATAGAGTTCCAGGTCACCGCCAATCCCGGCGTGCCGCCGCGCAGTTTGGCCAAGGTCGCTTCGGGCGGAGAATTGTCGCGCATCAGCCTGGCGATCCAGGTCGCCACCTCCCAGATCGCCAGTGTGCCGACGCTGATCTTCGATGAAGTGGATAGCGGCATCGGCGGGCGCGTCGCGGAAATCGTCGGGCATTTGCTGAAAAAACTGGGCAACTCATACCAGGTGTTGTGCGTCACGCATTTGCCGCAGGTCGCGGCGGCTGCCGACCAGCAGTGGCAAGTGAGCAAGGCGGTGGAAAATGGCGTTACGCTGAGCCACATCGCCGTGCTGGATGGCGAGCAACGCGTTGAGGAAATTGCGCGCATGCTGGGCGGCGTGAAAATCACCGAGACTACGCGCAAGCATGCGGCGGAGATGTTGGATGTGGCCGCTTGAGGTATCATGCGGCGGCTTTGGGCGTGTCGCGGGATGCGGCAGCTTTGAATTTGAATATCGATTAGGAATGTGATGCGTATCAAAACTATTTTGCTTGCTCTGATGTTGCTTTCTCCGGTGCTATCCTCGTGCGCCGTTTACAAGATGGACATCCGCCAGGGGAATTTCGTGTCGCCGGAGATGCGCGAAAAGCTAAAGCTCGGCATGACCAAGCCGCAGGTGCGTTTTGTGCTGGGTACGCCGATGGTCAGCGATGCCTTTCATGGCAACCGCTGGGATTATGTGTATCGCCTGGAACACGGCGGCAAAATGGTCGAGAAACAAAACCTGACACTTTATTTCGAAGGCGACAGTCTGGCGCGCATCGTTGATGGCAGCCTGTCTGTTGGGACTGCGCCGGTGAAAGTAGAAGCACAAGTAAAAGGATAGGGCATGGGAAAAATAAAAATCGCCATCGCCGGCAGCAGCGGACGCATGGGGCGTATCTTGTTGGAGAGCGTGTTTCAGTCGGATGATCTGGCGCTACATGCTGCGCTGGAACACAGCAGCAGCGCGCTTCTTGGCAGGGATGCCGGAGAACTGTCCGGCACGGCTTGTGGTGTGAAAGTCAGCGCTGATGTGGCGGCGGCGTTGCAGGGCGCGGACGTGCTGATCGATTTCACCCGCCCGGAAGGCACGCTGCATCACCTCGATATATGCCGCAAGCTCGGCGTGAACATGGTGATCGGCACCACCGGTTTGAATGCGCAACAAAAAGCACAACTCGGCGCGGCAGCGCAACATATCGGCATCGTGTTCGCCCCCAACATGAGCGTGGGCGTGAACCTGGTGTTCAAGCTGCTGGAGACCGCGTCGCGTGTGCTGGCGCACGGTTACGACATCGAGATCATCGAAGCGCATCACCGCCACAAAGTGGACGCGCCGTCCGGCACCGCGCTGGGCATGGGCGAGGTGATTGCGAAAACCCTGGGGCGCGACCTTGCTCAATGCGCCGTGTATGGCCGCGAAGGTGTCACCGGCGAGCGCGATTCCTCCACCATCGGCTTCGCCACGGTGCGCGGCGGCGACATCGTCGGCGATCACACCGTGTTGTTCGCGGGTACCGGCGAACGTATCGAGATCACCCATAAAGCCAGCAGCCGCGCCACTTTTGCGCTGGGTGCGCTGCGTGCCGCACGCTTCCTGAAAGAAAATCCGGCTGGCATGTATGATATGCAGGATGTGCTAGGATTAAAAAATTGAGCAGATTTGCTCATAAGTAGCAATCATTCACGAAGGAGATACAAATGGCGGAAAATGCTCGGTTGAGTATGAATTGGAATTGGGTGGGACGCTATGTCGCTGTGATCGTGGTGGCGCTGGTGTTGGCAGCGGCGATTGGAGAAATGTCCCTGTTTGGCAAAACATTTCTGGTGAGCGGTAAGCTCAACGCCGCGCAGGTGGTGCGATTTCTAGGCTATGGGACGGCGCTCATCGTGTTCTGGATATTTGGCCAGCGCCTGACAATGATTTTGCGGCAGCAGCAGGGCAGCCGCTGGGCAGCATCGTACAACCTGATTTTGCCGATTGTTACGCTGATCGTGGTTTCTGCGCTGTATTCGGTCATCCTGCTGGTGATGAGGCCGTTGATGGATGTTACGCTGCAAAGAATCTATGATTGGATGTTTATTCTTGCCATCATTGCCTGTGCGATATGGCTGATTATGGCGTTGCTCGGTCAATCCGATGCTTTGACCGAGGCGCTGATCGGTGCTTCGCGCAAAACGGAATTGCCTGTCCAGGCAATTGCCTGCGCGTCCTGTGGTGCAAGCAATGATGCCGGTGCGACCCATTGCAGGAAATGTGGAAAAAAACTGCCAGGGGAGCCTGCCTGATCTTTATCAGCCACCGAAAATCACTGCCCATCGCCCCGCATGTGCTTTTCAAAGTGCGGGTTTGAAATAAACCAACAGGGTTGATGGACTGGAAAATACTCGCTACCGTTTTTGTTTCGGTGTTCATCGCCGAGATGGGCGACAAAACGCAACTCGCCACGATGTTGTTCGCCTCGGACAAGGAGGTCAGCAAGTGGACGATCTTCCTCGGCGCATCGCTGGCGCTGATCGCCGCCTCGGGTATCGGCGTGCTGGTGGGTGGTGCGCTATCGCAGTACATCAGCGAGAAATATTTGCATTATGTTGCAGGTGTGGGTTTCGTCATCATCGGTCTCTGGACGCTGTGGAAGGCTTAATCTAACGGATTTTCAATCCTTTCAGGGGCAGCTGAACATGAAGAAACTTCTTCCGCTGCTACTTCTTTTTTATCTTCCGCTCAGCTTTGCCAAGACTGACCCGTCATTTTCATGGATGACGCTGACCTCGCCGCATTTCTTGATCCATTATCACCAGGGTGAAGAGGCGCTGGCAAAGCGGGTGGTCGTGATCGCTGAAGATGTGCATGGCCAGCTAGTGCCGCGCATGAAGTCGCACCGGTGCCGGGAAAATTGCTTTTCTGAGCCGCATGATCGCACCAATATCGTCCTAGTCGATGCGCTGGATGATGCCAATGGGTCTGCGACCCCATTGCCTTATAACCTGATCAAACTTTATATCACTCAGCCGTTCGGTGAGTCCATATTTGGCGCCGGCAATTACGATGACTGGATGCGGCTGTTGATCACCCACGAATACACCCACATCGTTCATCTGGATATGGTGAACGGTCCCGCCAGTGTATTGAGCAACATTTTCGGCAATTTGTATTTCCCCAACTTGCTTCAACCTGTCTGGCTGATCGAAGGTCTGGCGGTTTATGAAGAAACAGCATTGACCGGCGGTGGCCGCAACCGCTCGCCCGCATCCGATATGGTGTTGCGCATGGCGGTGCTGGAAGACAATTTTCCTCCTATCAGTCACGCGGCCAACTACACTGAAAAGTTTCCGGATGGGCAAGTCCCTTATTTGTTTGGCGGCAGCTTTACCGCTTTCATCGCAAAAAAATACGGACGCGAAAAATTGGCAGACTTGTCGCTAGACTACAGCGGACGCTGGTGGCCTTTTCTGGTGAATGGTACGGCGCGCCGCGTGCTGGGTAGCGATTACAGTGATTTGTGGGATGAATGGAAATACGAGTTAGCCAGCCGCTATGACGCGGACAAACAAAAAGTGCTCGCGCAAGGTTTGAGCGCATCGCAAGCTCTAACTCAACGCGGCTATATGAATCTCGCGCCATCGATTTCCCCGGACGGCAAGCAGCTTGCCTATTTTGTGCGGAACGCCGATGAACATTCGGCGATCCATTTGATGAATATCGATGGTAGCGCTGACCGCAAGCTGATCAATAATATTAATTCATCTGCGTCGAGCATTGCTTGGCGGCCGGATGGCAAGGGATTTTATTACACCAAAATTGAGGTGGTGCGTAATGCCAATCTTTACAACGACATTTACTATTACGATCTGGAAAGCCGCAAGGAAATTCGCCTCACCAAAAATCTGCGCGCTCGTGATCCAGCGCCGTCACCGGATGGTAGCAAGCTGATATTCGTGACTAACCAGCTTGGCAAAACGCGGCTTGCAACGATGTCGCTAATGTCGGAAATAATGCCAACGCCGAAGAGCTTTTGGCCGGGCACCCGAAAGACAGCGCGCGCAGAGGACATCAACTGGCTCAGCGAAGGCAGCGAGTACCAGTTCGAAACGCCGCGCTTCAGTCCTGACGGGCAGCAGATCGTCGTCGGTGTCAGGCAACCGGACGGATACAAAGACATCTGGATATTGGATAGCCGGGGCAACAAGCTCGAAGAGTTGATGCACGACCGTGCCGTCGACGGCGGTGCGGTGTGGAGCGCGGATGGACGAAGCATCTATTTTTCGTCGGATCGCAGCGGCATCTTCAACCTCTATGTGTACGACCTCGCCAGCAAGCAGATATCCCAGATCAGCAATGTGCTCGGCGGTGCATTTATGCCGTCAGTCACGCCTGACGGCAGTGCGATCGCGTTTGCGGATTACAGTTCGCGCGGCTTTGACATCCTCGTGATGGACAACCAGTCGGCAACGCGGAAAGCGGTAAGCAACTACCGCGATCCCTATCCGGTGATGAAGTATGACGAGCAGCCAGTTAGTGCCGATCAGAGTTCATACAATCAGTTGCCAACATTGCGTCCGCATTTGTGGCTGCCCAATTTTGGCTACAGTACCTATAGCGGCACGCTGGCCGGCCTGTTCACCTTCAGTACCGATGCGGTCGAACGCCACAGTTATACTCTGAGCGCGTTGTATGGCCCGGCGAAACATCGCACCTGGTATGACTTCAATTATCTTTACGACGGCTGGTTCCCCAGTTTGAAATTACACGCGCAGGACATGGACATCAGTTATGCGAATTTGCTTGAGCAGAGAGTCGGCTTCACTGCACAGCATAATTACATTGAGCGTTCCCGTATGCTGGATGTTTCTTTCACCTTCCCATGGTTGAAATTGGATCAGCAACACGAATTGACCTTCGGCTATAAACGTAAAAGCGTCTCGGGTCTGACCCAAGTACCGCCCTGGGGAGGCTATGACGGAACTATTCCGGCGCAAGGCAGGCTGGCTTCCGGCAGGGTGGATTACCTGTTTAACAACGCGAAAAAATACGGCTATTCGATCAGTCCCGAAGATGGCCGCAACATTGAACTTGGATATGAGCAACTCGATAAAAAAATCGGCAGCGATTTCAATCTGAAAAAATACAGCATCGACTGGCATGAATATATCGATTTCCCCTTCGAGCACCATGTGCTGTTGCTGCGCGGTTATGCGGGAAAATCAAGCGGCGATGTCCTCGCCCAGCGCGCTTTTCAATTGGGCGGTGTGGGTCCCGGCGATATGGCCATCAACATCAATGATAGCAACGTTTATTTGCGCGGTTATCCGGCCAACAAATACCGCGGGCAAAAAGTCGGGCTGGCTACGATGGAGTACCGTTTCCCGATCAAGAATATCGAATGGGGTGTTGGTAATACGCCCTTTTTCTTCAAGCGGCTGCACGGCGCCGTTTTTGCCGAAGCCGGTAACGCATGGGATGATGTATTTAATCGCAAGGATTTGAAGAGGTCGGTGGGTGCCGAGGCAAGTCTGGATATGACGTTGGGCTATTTCTTGCCGACCACCGTGCGCCTGGGCCTCTACAAGGCGCTCGACGACCAACGCGATAAAATGGTAACCGTCAGTATCTGGGCTTCATTGTTTTAACCTGGATGGTCCATTAGACCGAAAACAACGTCATTTCCGCCCTTCGACAGGCTCAGGGTAAACTGACCTACGGCCAGGCGGAAATCCAGTTGATTGACCCATAGAAATTAAAGGTGCCCTTAAAGAGGTGTTTTGGCTACCTGGCTCTTCGATGATGTGCGTGGTGCTTCAGCGTGCTGCTATTATTTTCTTCGCTTCAGTCAGCAAGAATCCCTTGAATGCCAAAGCCGCGCTGGAAAGGCGTTTGTTGCTGCGATGCGCGACGAACCAGTGGCGCAGCAGCGGGAAGTGTTCGACATTGAGTATGGCGAGCCGTTTGG
>JAYVKW010000144.1:0-2717 GCA_043768015.1 Gallionella sp. | reverse complement strand
GTTTGTAGAGCGTGTTGCGGTGCTTCCCGCATTAAAAATCAAATCCGAATTTGGCTGGATCATGACCACCATTTCTCTCGCGATTATTTTCAAGAACGTCGCCGAAAATATCTGGGGCCGCGACGATATTATGTTTCCTTCACCGCTACCCACGGCGCCGCTTCAGTTCTTCGGCATCAGAGTGCTGCCGATGGAAATACTAGTCGTGTTTGGTGCGCTGGCGATCATGCTGGCAGTGGAAATGTTCAACCGCAAATCCATCTACGGCAAGGCCGTAGTGGCAACCTCCAATGACCGCGATGCCGCCGGCCTGATGGGCATCAATACCGGCATGGTGATCACCTTTTCATACGCGCTCAGTTCCATGACCGCAGCCTTCGCCGGCGTGCTGATCGCGCCGCTGACGCTTACCGGCTCCACGATGGGCGTGGTGCTGGGCCTGAAGGCCTTTGCTGTCGCCATCATCGGCGGCCTCAACAGCGGCATGGGGGTGATTGTCGGCGGCCTGATCCTGGGCATCGCAGAGACCACCACAGGCTATTATATTTCCACCGGTTATAAAGACGTACCAGGGCTATTGTTGCTGTTGCTGGTGTTGGCGATCAAACCGGCCGGCATGTTTGGCAAGTCTGTCATTAAAAAGGTATAGCATGAGTGCGATCAAGAAAATTTCCGTCGTTGTGGCGATAGCTGTTGCGGCGATGCTGCCCACTGTCTGGCCTAATCCTTACTACATTCATCTGATGGTGGTCATAGGCATCTACGCGATCCTGCTGCTCGGCCTCGATATCGTGGTGGGCTATATAGGTGAAGTCTCGCTCGGTCACGCTGCGCTGTTCGGCATCGGCGCTTATACCGCCGGTGTGCTCAACTTCCAGCTGGGTGTGCCGTTTTTGCTTGCGGTGCCGGCGAGCATCGTCGTCACCGCATTGTTTGGTGCTCTCCTCGCGCTGCCGGCATTGCGTGTGAATGGTCCTTATCTGGCGATGGTGACACTGGCATTCGGCACCATCATTCAGATTCTGATCAACGAGATGGACTTCCTCACCAACGGGCCGCTCGGACTTTCCATACGCAAACCGATATTTTTCGGCCACCACATCACCGGCACCGACTATTACTACATTGTGGTGGCGGCATTGGTGCTGACGCTGTTTGTGGTGCAGCGCATACTCAAATCTCATCTGGGACGTGCTTTCGAAGCCTTGCGCGATAGCCCTATTGCATCGGACTGCATGGGGGTAAGCGTGTATGGTTATAAGGTCTATGCCTTTGTAGTCAGTGCGGCCATCGCAGGTTTGGCCGGCAGCCTTTATACCTATTCCGAGGAATACATCTCACCCAATACCTTCAACTTCGAATTGACCATACTGTTTTTGCTGGCGGTCATTATGGGCGGGCGCAAGACACGTGTCGGGCCGATCCTGGGAGCGATCATCATCGTGATGCTGCCGAATGTGCTGTCAGATATCGAGCTGTTCCGCGAGATTTCAACCGGCATCGCCTTGTTCACCGTCGTGTACTCGGCTTACGCGGTCGCTGTCGGCCAGCGCAGTATCAAGCAGCTGGCGCTGCCCTTGCTTGTTACCATCGTCCTGGCACTATCAGGTTACTTCATGGGCGATATTACCGATCACCGCCTGACAATATTCGGCGTGATGATTTTATTCGTGGTGTACTACCTGCCGAATGGCATCATGGGTTTTATGCGCGGTATAGTGCAGAAAGTCAGGCCACAGTGGATACATCGTCATGAAGAGATATCAGAGCAAGGCGACAAGCAGCACGTGTGGTCGGTACCGGATCATGCCGTCACCGCCGAGGGTTATCTGCTGGAAGCGCGAAATATCCTGATGCAGTTTGGCGGCTTGAAAGCACTAAACTCAGTCGATCTGAAAATCGCCAAAGGTTCCGTGCATGGCCTGATCGGCCCAAACGGTTCAGGCAAGAGCACGATGATGAACGTGCTCACCGGCATCTACAAACCGACCGCAGGCGAGATCGAGTTCAACGGCAAGATTATCACCGGCACGACACCGTCATCCATTGCCGGTGAGGGCATCGCACGTACCTTTCAGAACGTGCAGCTGTTTGGTGAAATGACCGCGATTGAAAACGTGCTGGTCGGTCTGCACCACACCTATCGCCACAGCCTGCTCGATGTCGTGTTCCACACCCCGCGCTGTATCAGGGAGAAGAATGCGGCAAGAATGCGCGCCGCCAGTTTGTTGCGGTTCGTCGGGCTTAGCGACCTCGCCAATGAGGAAGCGCGCAACCTGCCGTACGGCAAACAGCGTCTGCTGGAAATCGCCCGTGCGATGGCGCTGAACCCCAGCCTGCTGCTGCTGGACGAGCCGGCTGCCGGCCTGACCGCGCCGGACATCAAGGAGCTCATGGAAATGATCAAGAAGATCCGTGACCATGGCATCACCGTGATACTGATCGAGCATCACATGGACGTGGTGATGAGTATTTGCGACACCGTCACGGTGCTGGATTTTGGCCAGAAGATCGCAGAAGGCACACCGGCAAATGTTCAGTCCGATGATAAGGTCATCGAGGCCTATCTTGGCGGCAGCGCCGAGGCAGCATAAGGAGATAAAAATCCAGACTTCATTCCAACTGCTGCGTTGCGCGAAAAATTTATTGCTTGCATATAACCTATATGCGGCGCTGCCAAATTTTCCCCGCGCCTTGCATTTGGGCGAACTCTGAAT
>JAYVKW010000143.1:0-5403 GCA_043768015.1 Gallionella sp. | reverse complement strand
CCCGGATGATTTTTCAAGCAGCATGTTGACCAGACATCATTTCGAACCGACCGCAGCCCGCAATTGTTCCGGCGCAAAATCATCCACCATGATGACCTTGCGGCGCAGCACGTAGTCGCGCTCCAATTGCAACGCCTGTTCCACAGAAATAAATCCCTGGTCGCGCGCCTCGGCGATGCGCAACAATTCTTCCAAAGCATTTAACTTGCCGGCCTTGCGCGCCTCTTGAAGCTTGATCAGCAATGGCTCACAGGCCAGCGTGCTGGCCAGGGCTGCTTCCAGAGCGCCCACCGCATCTTGCTCATCATCGGGAATATATATTCCCGCAGTCAAACGATCACGCGCTGCGCCGGGTTGCATCAACAGGGTGGCGATCTGATGCCCGATGTGATCGGAAGGCGACGACAAGCTCTGTCCCAGCGGGAAAATTAAAATGCGCAACAACGAACGCACCCATACATTCGGAAAGTTATTTATCACGCCGTCAAATGCCTGCTGTATCTGGTACAGCGCATCCTGCACCGCCCAATCCAGCAACGGCAGATCCTCGGAGGGACGGCCATCGTCCTCGAAGCCCTTCAAGGCCGCCGAACACAAATACAACTGACTCAGCACATCGCCCAATCGGGCGGATATTTTCTCGCGCCGCTTCAGAGAGCCGCCCAACACCGCCATGGCTACATCGGCACTAAAGGCAAAGGCTGCCGAGAAACGCGTCAATTGCTGGTAATAGCGATGGGTTTCATCCCCCTCGGGCGTCTCTATGCCGCGGCCGCCGGTCAGCCCGAATACCAGGCTGCGCGAGGCGTTGCTCAAAGTAAAAGTGATGTGCCCAAACAGCGCTTCATCGAACTGATGCAGGGCACGCTGACGGTCATGGTCGTTTACGGCGGCGATCTCCTTCAACACATAAGGATGCGAGCGTATCGCCCCCTGCCCGAAAATCATCAGCGTGCGGGTCAGGATATTCGCGCCTTCCACGGTGATGGCGACCGGCATCTGCTGGTAAAAACGCCCCAGATAATTGTCCGGCCCGAGGCTGATCCCCTTGCCGCCGTGCACATCCATCGCGTCGTTGATGACGATGCGGCAGCGCTCGGTGGAGTGGTATTTGATGATGGCCGAAATTACCGATGGCTTTTCGCCCAGGTCCACCGCCAACGCGGTGAAGCGCCGCGCCGCATCCACCATATAAGTGTGTGCGCCGATGCGTGCCAGCGGTTCTTCCACGCCTTCGAATTTGCCTATCGGCATCTTGAATTGTTTGCGCACCCGGCTATAGGCCCCGCAGGTGCGCGCGGCCAGCTTCATGCCGCCCATGCTGCTGGCCGGCAGCGAGATCGAACGCCCTGCCGCCAGACATTCCATCAACATGCGCCAGCCCTGTCCCACGCGCGACGTTCCGCCGATGATGTAATCCATCGGAATGAATACATCCTTGCCCTGCGTCGGGCCATTCAGAAAAGCGGAATTCAACGGGAAGTGACGGCGCCCGATTTGCACGCCCGGGATGTCGGTGGGAATCAGGGCTAGGGTAATGCCGCGACTGGTTTCGCCGCCGAGCAAATGTTCCGGGTCATGCAGCTTGAACGCCAGACCGAGCAGCGTAGCTGCCGGAGCCAGCGTGATATAGCGTTTCTCCCAAGTCAGGCGTATACCCAGCACATTCTGCCGCCCGGCAAACTCACCGTAACACACCACACCATAATCGGGGATCGCACCGGCATCCGATCCGGCGAATGGGCCGGTCAACGCGAAACAAGGCACTTCCAGTCCATGGGCGAGGCGATGCAGATACTTTTCCTTTTGCTCGTCCGTGCCGTAGTGCAACAACAGTTCGGCCGGCCCCAGAGAATTGGGCACCATCACCGTCACTGCCGCCGTGCCGCTGCGCGAAGCCACTTTGCTCACTACCGCCGAATGCGCCTGCGCGGAAAACTCCAGCCCGCCATAGCGCTGCGGGATGATCATGCCGAAGAAACCTTTATCCTTGATGAATTGCCAGACTTCGGGAGGCAGATCGGCGCGATTGTGGGTGATGTCCCAATCGTCCAGCATGGTACACAGTTGCTCGACTTCATTGTCCAGAAAGGCTTGCTCCCGGGCATTCAACCCACACTTTGGAAAGGCCAGCAACTTGTCCCAATCCGGGTTGCCGCTGAACAACTCGCCATCCCACCACACCGTACCGGCATCGATCGCTTCTTGTTCGGTGGCGGAAATTTGCGGCAGAACCTTGCGGAAGATTTTGAACACTGCGCCGCTCACCACATTGCGGCGCAGGTAAGGGATGCCGAAGAACACGATAAATAAAAATAGTGCGGCACCGATCACCATCAACACCTCATCCGAGAAGCGCGCCATGATCGCCACCACCGGAACGATCACCATCATGGCCAACACCCAGCTGGTGATCGAAGCGCGGAAAAACGCCAGCATAATGAATATCGCCAGTGCTGCCAGAACGGTTAAGGCCATGATCGTCGCATCTCCTGATTTATTTTTAGTGCGTCTGCACTTTAACGCGATACAACTAACAACACAACAACGTAGGGGGCATGGCGCGCCGTGCCCCCTACCGCATTCTCTCCACGGCCTCCTCGACCCGCTCCACCGCGATAATTTCCATACCCGAAATTTTTTGTTTTGGAGCATTGGCCTTGGGGATGATCGCCTGCGTGAAGCCCAGCTTGGCGGCCTCTTTCAAACGTTCCTGGCCGCGCTGTACCGGGCGTATTTCACCGGCCAGCCCGACTTCACCGAACACCACCAGTTTTTCCGGTAGCGGTTTATTCTTGAGCGAGGACACGATGGCGAGCAGCACCGCGAGATCGGCGCCCGGCTCGGTGATCTTCACGCCACCCACCGCATTGATAAACACGTCTTGATCGAAACAGGCGATGCCCGCATGGCGGTGTAGCACAGCCAGCAGCATCGCCAGCCGGTTCTGTTCCAGGCCCAGCGACAGGCGGCGCGGGCTGGGCGAATGCGCCTCATCGAGCAGCGCCTGTATCTCCACCAGCAAGGGACGCGTGCCTTCCTGCGTCACCATCACGCACGAACCCGCCACCTGCGCGCCATGCTGTGACAGAAACAACGCGGATGGGTTGCTCACTTCGCGCAAGCCTTTTTCGGTCATCGCAAACACGCCGAGCTCGTTCACCGCGCCGAAGCGGTTTTTGAACGCGCGCACCAGACGGAAACTGGAATGGGTATCGCCCTCGAAATACAGCACCGTATCCACGATGTGTTCCAGCACACGCGGCCCGGCCAGCGCGCCTTCCTTGGTGACATGCCCGACCAGGATCATGGTGATGTTGCTGCTCTTCGCGACACGGGTGAGTTGCGCCGCGCATTCGCGCACCTGCGACACCGAGCCGGGCGCGGAAGTCAGTTGCTCGGAATACACGGTCTGGATGGAATCAATCACCACCACATCCGGTTTTTCCTGCGCGATGGCTGCCTGGATTTTTTCCAACTGGATTTCCGCCAGCAGATGCATCCCACGCGCGTCCAGAACCAGTCGCCTAGCGCGCAACGCAATCTGTTGCGTCGATTCCTCGCCGCTGACATACAACACTTTTTTATGCGACGAGAGATGCGCCAGCGTCTGCAGCAGCAGCGTGGATTTGCCGATGCCGGGATCGCCACCGATCAGCACTACCGCGCCCTGCACCAGACCGCCGCCCAGCACACGGTCGAATTCGACGATACCGGTGGGGGTGCGCGGCACCTCCGCCGCCTCCACCTCGGCGAGCATCTGCACCTTGCCTGTTGCCGCCAGCGCGCTGAAACGATTCTTGCCGCTCGCCGCCACCTCGGCCACGCTCTCCACCAAGGTGTTCCATGCGTCGCAATGCGGACACTGCCCCTGCCACTTGGGTATCTGCCCGCCACATTCTGTGCAGGAATAAATCGTTTTTGCTTTTGCCATATCTACTTTTTTATTTGACTTTTTACTGGGCGCGCCATGAAACAAATCGACGCCAGTTTATGACAAATGCAACGAGAATCGCAGACGCAATCGCGTTGCCAGAGAGTGTGACACTGCTCAGAAAACAACCTGAATATAACCTGTGTGTTTAATTATTTGCCCAGCAACCCCAACCCGATCATATTCTTCACCATGACCCCGACATAGCCTTGGATTATGCTTTGATCTGAGCCATTTATCCCGGTTTCTGACGAAGCGGCCCAAATCAGCTTATCACTCTTTGCTTCATACAGATTGGTTTCAATGACGGCATATTCGTCATCGACAATATAACCGGGCGTGTACATATAGCGGTAGCCATATCCGTAATAGTCCGGCCAGCTACCATAAAAGGGCGGAGGATAATAGGTGGTTCCCGGCACATAGACATGCACGGTTTTTTTGCTCACCAGCCGGGTGATCAGCACCGTATCTGCTCCCAGTTCCGCCACTTTTTTCGCAATGGCTTCCTGGTCGCCCTGCTGCTTATCGGGAAGGACAGTGTAGCTGGCGATGGCATCCGTCCCACGTGATTTGAGCTGCTGGACAAACTCATCCTCAAATATTCTGCGGTTGATCGGGTTTTTAGCTACCGCGACTACCATGATTTTGGCGGGACGAGCCTGGTAGGAAGGATCTTTCCAGACCGAGTTAATCTGGGTGGAGGCGCATGCAGTGAACAGCATGGCGACGAAAATTAACAGGCCGAGTGGGCGCCCAAGTGAATACGAATACAGAGACTGCATCATTTTTTTGATCCTCTTTTTAATACAGATATGACTAGCATACGCCACTTCACCATGCCAAGCTACACTACCCCTATGATGAGAAGCGAAGGCGGCAACTCTGGATTATTGAATGGCCGAATCTAGGAGGCTTGGATGCCTACCTCGCTGGCGGCAACCACTTCTTGTTCCGATGCGCTGTCCCGCACCCATGCCTGCACCAACGGATCGCGCGTCACCGTCTGAATATATTCGTCCACCACGCCCGGCTCACTCACCCCGTAGGTGAGGAAACGGAAAGCCACCGGCGCATACATCGCATCCGCAATACTATATTCGCCGAACAGCCACGGCCCCGCAGCGGCATGCTGCGTGCGCAATTCGCGCCAAATGGTTTTGATACGCGCGATGTCGGCCTCAAGCTCGGCAGATATCGCCACCTTGCGATCACGCGCCCGGATGTTCATCGGCATCCCCTTGCGCAACGGCACAAAACCCGAATGCATCTCCGCGCTGACGGAACGGGCGCGGGCGCGCGCCTCGCGCTGCGCAGGCCACAGCGACGGATGGGTTTCATACAGATATTCGCCTATCGCCAGCGTATCCCACACCAGCACATTGCCCTCGCGATACACCGGCACCTTGCCTGCGGGCGAATAGGAATAGAGCTTCTCCTTATAGCCTGCCACGAACAGCGGAATGCGC
>JAYVKW010000142.1:0-4381 GCA_043768015.1 Gallionella sp. | reverse complement strand
GAATACTTCTTCGCCGGCACCCGAGGCCCGTCGTTTCAAAGAAAATTTCGCGGACCCGTCGCTGAAGATTATTTGATCAACAACAATCTCACCGTTCAGTCGGTGGTTTGGTCGGGTTGTGGCGCGGACGTCAACCTGCGAACCAACTCGAGCATGCGGGTGCAAACGGTTGCAAACCGGGAAGCCATGGCCTCAATCGACTCCGAAGATGTCAGCGCAGGAATCGTTTATCAACTGCAATGGCGTCAGTGTAGTTAAGCAGGTATCGGGCGGCGACCGGATTCCGGCGCCGCCCAATTTGAGAGGTCAATGCTATGAAGTTAATGATAAAAAGTATTTTCGCGTGCGCGTTGCTTGCCAGCCTGCCCGCATTGGCACAAGAAGCCAACGGCTGTCCCGCGGGAAGCTACTCGATCGTCATGTCCCCCGATGGCACCACCCTGAGCATTTTGTTTGACCAGTTCACCGTAGAAAGCAGCCGCACCTCGGCCAGCGGACAGTCAAGAAAAGTCTGCCGTATATCGGCCCCGCTCAATTTGCCGGCGAATTACTCCATCGGCGTTTACAAGGTCGACTACCGCGGCTTTGCAAAACTCGCAGCAAAACAAGGCACCCAACTCGACGTCCAATATTTTTTGGGGCCACGTGACAACGAACACGGCCGTGTTTTCAAACGCAAAATCAAAGGTCCGCATGAAAGTGATTATTTGTTTACGGAAAACATCGGTGCGGGACAGATGAAACGGGTGGGGTGTGGAACCGCCGCTGTGCTTAACGTCGGCATCACACTCAGCCTCGAAGGCGACCTGCGAACCAGCGAGGCAATGGCGTCTCTGGATACCACCGATGCCGTCCCGGGTGGCGCCTTGGTCTACCACCTCAATTTAAAGAAATGCACTTGAAGGATTGCGACCCAACGCGCTCAATCCGAGTGATGTTTTAATCCGGCGGCAAACCAGGTTAAGGGGCAGCATCGTTTTCCATTTCGCAAGGATTACTGCTGCCTCCTTGATCCTGAAAACAATCCGAAGCCGACCCTTCAGTTCTTGAGTTCGCATACTTTGAGTTCGTACGCTCTGAGTTCGCATAGCGGCGAAACGTAATAACCCCCCGGCTTGGCCGGGGGCATTTAATGGTTGCACTCACCGGAACCGGCTGACTGCTCGATATATGCAATCAAGTCGGCGCGCGCTTTCTTGTCTTTAACGCCCGCGTAGCCCATCGTTGTCCCTGGGACGGTTTTCAGTGGATCGGCAAGGAAGCGATCCAGGTTTTTTCGGTCCCAGACCCAATTCGCGCGTTTCATCGCGTCGGAATATTCGAATCCCGCCACGCTGCCTGCACGCCGTCCCAGCAGCCCGCAGTGTTTCGGGCCGGTTCGGTTATATGCGAGCGCATGACAGGCGAAGCAACGCGAATAGACTGCCTGGCCTGCTTTGGGGTCGCCGGTGGGCGTGGGTGCGTTTGCCGCTGCCCCCACGGCAGCGACGGCGAGCGCGACGCCAAGAAACGTTTGCGCCGCCGCCATGCTCACGACATGAACGCGAAAGGCACCGGCTCTTCGCCCAGTGCGTTGCGCAGTATTGCCCAGTGCATGGCCTCGTCACCCAGAATGCTCGCCGCCGCCTTGGCCAGTTCGCGATTGCCGAATGCCGGCACTGCGCCGAGATAGGCGCTTACCGCTCCCTTTTCAAGCATGGCTGCAAAACGCAGCACATCGGTCTGGGTTTTCAGGGTTTCCACCGGGAAGTTGTACTTTTCTTTTGCCGACACGGGCTGGCCGCCGAGCTTGATGATGGTTTTTGTAAGCACATCGGCATGTTCCTTGTGGTGTCCCTGAAACGTCACCGCCAGGTTGAGCACAGGCTTTTGCAACAGCCCGCTTTCCGCACCCACCTGATAGGCGGCGATCGCCTCAAGTTCCGCGCCCAATGCGCTATTCAGTACGCGCACGTCGGAGGCTGTGGATTGATTGCCCTTCGCCAGCGCATCCCGCCCGGAGAGCAAGGCGATCGCCACGCCCGAAAGCATCAGGCCGGATTTCCCGAGAAAGGAACGGCGCGTTTCCATGACTGCGGATTCATGAACTTCTGGCAGAGACGCATCGTAGGTTTGAATGGGCGAAGACATCGTGGTTTTCCATTTCATCAAGGGTACTGCGAACAAACCTGGCTGCTCAGCCGACGCCCGTCAATGACGGAGTGTTTCGCGCTGAGCATCCAGACAAATCAGATATCCGCCGGCGAATCGCTCAAGCGGCGCAACACGCCAGCGACAATGCGGTCGCACCGATCGCCGGCAAACGAGAACGCCTCTTCGAGGCTGAAATCGATTTCGCGCGCGAGCGCTTCCCGCAGCAGGCCCTTCGCCCTGAAGTAGCGCGTACGCACCGTGGCCTCCGGTATCCCAAGACAAACCGCCGCCTCACTCACTGTCAGTTCCTCGAGTGCACGCAACACAAACACGGTGCGAAAGGCATCCGGCAGCTGACTGATCTTGTCTTCGATCAAACGTCGGGTTTCCGCGCGCAACGCGGCACGTTCGGGTTGTTCGGGCGAGATTTCATCCATGTTGGCCTCCAGCGATTCCCCACCGTGTTCCCGCCGATCAGTCGGGTCGGCGACCAGGCTGATCACCTCGGCGCTCCGCTTGAGCTTGCGTGCCCGCTGGATGGCCACATTGACTGCAATACGTATCAGCCATGTCGACAATTTCGCATCGCCGCGAAATTGGCCCATCGCGCGATACGCCAGCACATAGGCTTCCTGCACGGCATCCTCGGCCTCGGCATCGTCTTTCAGAATGCTGCGCGCGGTGCGGTAGAGCGTCTGGTTGTACCGTCGCATCAATTGCTGAAGCGCAAGCATGTCGCCAGACGCAATCCGTCCCGCAATTTCTGCATCCGTATAATCCTTGCTGGATGCTTCCGGCAATGTCTGTTGCATGAATTGTTCCCGCTGTTTATCTGTCATCACCGCATTAGATGACGGTAAAACACATCGCGTTCCCATTGCCGGTGATTTAACTGAAATGGCAGCGATTTATTTGGCCGAACCCTCCACACGACCTGGCGTCATGCATTTTCAATGATCTGCGTTATTTCGCATGGGCAGAGGCGCAAGGGTAAAGAGGGCCAGGCTAAAGAGGACAGCATCGTTTTCATTTCGCAAGGATCACTGCTGAACCCTATCCGGAAAACAATCCGAAGCTGACCCATTTGGTCGTGCAGCCTCGCGTTCATTTTCGTAAGCTGATATCAGCTACCCGGTTTTCACTGGATAGAAATTACATTTCTCAAAGTCGATTCGAAGATGTAGCGACAAATGGAGTCACACATTTGTAATTGCATCCGCATGCGCGCGAAGTGCATGCGGATGCAAAGGGTCAAGCGCTTTTACGTCTACGGACGGCGGCCATGACAACGAACATACCCGCGCCCATTAGCTCTATTGCATTCGGCTCGGGTACTGCTGCAGCAAAGTTGGTGGCGGTCATGATGTTACCGATGGCTGCGCCATGCGTGGTGGCGGCATCGATGGATTGCAAGATGCCATTTCCATCGGTATAGGTGCACGTACCCGACCAGTTGGAGCAGAGCGCACCGCCTGAATTATCGCGTGGCCCAATGTATTCTGATGCGAAAAATTTCGCGACACCGGCCACGGTTGCGCCCTGGATATCTTCTGACTCCGTGATGGACTCTCCGGCGGTGAGTAATTCGAATCGGTCATTGACGGTGTTCATGATCAGAGAGTCAGTGGTCACCAGCTGGTCGAGCGTGACCGCAGTCATCGTTACGGCCCCCCCCAACTGGACCCATATATCCCGCCCGAGCGTATTTTGGATGGAGACATCCCACATTCCAGTGCCGTTGTTGAGCGTCCAGCGCGGCGTCAGCACAACCGGGGGGCTGTGCACCACTGGAGGGGTTGGGGGAGGCGGCGAAGCCAGCGCGGGAGCAAGACCGCCTGCGGCCCTGCCTGATCCATCAACGTGATAA
The DNA here is from genome assembly GCA_043768015.1 of Gallionella sp. Taxonomy (GTDB): domain Bacteria; phylum Pseudomonadota; class Gammaproteobacteria; order Burkholderiales; family Gallionellaceae; genus Gallionella. Next base: position 381 of record JAYVKW010000142.1, on the reverse strand, counting down.
AGATAGCCATCAGCTTGGCGATCAAGCCAGTCATAACGAATGGCCCCAGTGGGGCTATTCGTCAAATGAATGCCAAAGTGGGTATAGCCTCCGTCATGGACAACCTTGGTTGCTCCTCCATCATGGACAACATCGAGAACGCTATGTCCATTGGAAGTTGTGTCATAGCCCACACCACAGCCAAAAGCGGAATAACACCACGTACTGCTTAAGTCAGACTTGTGGAAGTCCTCCAGGTCAACTTCAAACCCCTCCATATCCCCACCGGTGTGGTTATAAACGTCAAAATTCGACAATGAGCCAATAATGACGGGAGGAGTTGCGTGCGCACCAAAACTCAATGCGGTGAGTAACAAAAGCCCAATTATTTTCATGATATGT
>JAYVKW010000141.1:0-6344 GCA_043768015.1 Gallionella sp. | reverse complement strand
CCAATCCGGCTGGTACCTGCAAAGCGTCTACCAGTTCATGTCGACCTGGCGCACCGGTTTGCGCTACGACCGGCTCGATCCGGGTACTGCCAGCGTGGGTGCGCCTATCGCGGGTAAGGTCATCAGCGATTATGCATTCAACCCTTCGCGTCTCACCTGGATGGCGGATTACAACCCCAGTGAATTTTCGCGCATACGTTTGCAACTGGCACACGACAATTCGCGGCAAGGATTGGCGGATAACCAGCTGTTCGTGCAATACATCATGAGCCTGGGCGCGCACGGCGCGCACCAGTTTTGATTTTGGAGTGCGGCGTCATGCCGCCACACTCCAAATAATTTAAAGGAACCATCATGAAAAAAGCTCTCTACACTTTCCTGTTACTACTCATCAGCGGCAACGTCCACGCCGTACTCAACGTATTCGCTTGCGAACCGGAATGGGCGGCGCTCACCCAACAACTTGCGGGCGACAAGGCCAGCATCTACACCGCTACCGGCCCGCTGCAAGACCCGCACCAGGTGCAGGCGCGCCCCAGCCTGATCGCCAAGGCGCGCAGCGCGCAACTGTTGGTGTGCACTGGCGCGGAACTGGAAATCGGCTGGATGCCGGTGGTGCTGCGCGAATCCGTCAATGATGCCATTCAACCCGGCAGCAGCGGTAATTTTGAAGCGGCGCAATATGTCGCCATGCTGGAAGTGCCAACACGATTGGATCGCGCCGATGGCGATGTGCATGCGGCGGGCAACCCACACATCCAGACCGATGCGCGCAATTTCCTGCCGGTTGCGGAAGCCCTGAGCAAACGCCTGATCCAGCTCGATCCGGCCAACACTGCGTACTACCAACAACAACTCGCGGCGTTCAATCAACAATGGCGCGCCGCAATTGCGAAATGGGAAAAGCAGGCCGCCCCGCTAAAGGGGATGCCGATCATCGTGCAGCACCGGGGTTTCCCCTACCTGAACGACTGGCTGGGACTGAAACAAGTCGCCGAGCTGGAACCCAAGCCCGGCATGGAACCCAGCGCGGCCTATCTGGGGCAAGTGCTGAGCGAATTGCAACAGCACCCGGCCAGGATGGTGATACGCGCCGCCTATCAGAATGAGCGGCCATCGGAATGGATCGCGGAACGCGCGCATATTCCCGCCGTGATGTTACCCTTTACCGTAGGCGGCACACCGCAAGCAAGCGACTTATTCACGATGTTTGACGACACCATTCAGCGTTTATTGGCGGGGCTGAAATGAACGACATCGAATTAAGTATCTTGCTGCCCGCGTTCATCGCAGGTTTGCTGGTACTGACAACGCACATTCCCCTCGGTATGAAGGTGTTGGAGCGCGGCGTGATTTTTGCCGATCTTGCCGTCGCGCAAATTGCCGGACTGGGCGTCATTATCGCCGCACTGCTGGGTTTAACCGGGCAACCGCTGCTGGTGCAAACTATCGCCGCCGCCAGCGCACTTTGTGGTGCGGCACTGCTGGCATGGATCGAGAATCGCCTGGCCGAAGTCAAGGAAGCGTGTATCGGCCTGACCTTCGTGCTCGCCGCCAGCGGCGGGATCTTGCTGATGAGCCGCGACCCCCATGCAGGCGAGCATCTCAAGGATCTGCTGGTCGGGCAGATCCTTTGGGTCAGCAACTATCAGTTGATTGCTACGGCTTTCTTGACTGTCACATTGCTGGCGCTGTGGCAATGGAGCAAGCTGAAGACCCATTATCTGGGGTTCTACGCGCTGTTCGCTTTGGCCGTCACCGCCTCGGTGCAATTGGTCGGCGTGTATCTGGTGTTCGCCAGCCTGATCGTCCCGGCACTTGCCACGTATCGCATCCGCCACCGGCGCACGCACATAGCCTTTGCGATCGGCATTACCGGTTATGCCGTCGGTCTGCTGCTGTCCGCATGGTTTGATTTGCCCAGCGGCGCAACGGTGGTGTGGGCGATGGCTGGCACCGGAGTTTTTGCGGCCTGGTTGCTGAATCCGCGAAAAGTCGGCTAATTTTCTTTACAATGCGGGCAGTGAATTTACGCGCATTCAGGGTGCCTCTAAAAATTCAGAGTTCGCCCAAATGCAAGGCGTGGGAAAAATTGCGCAGCGCAGCATATGCATAATATGTAAGCAAGAAATTTTTTTCACAACGCAGCAGTTGGGATGAAATCTGGATTTTAAGAGGTGCCCTGCCAAAATGACCGACAAATACGCCGTAATCGGCAACCCCATCGCGCACAGCAAGTCGCCGCAGATACATGCCATGTTCGCTCAACAGACCGGGCAGGACATCAGTTATGAAAAAATCGAAGCTCCTCTCGATGGCTTCAAAGAAAAAATCAATGAGCTGCGCGAGAAGGGCTATAAGGGCTGCAATGTCACTGTGCCGTTTAAGCAAAGCGCCTATCAATTATCGAATCAGAGGCAATATCTGTCATATGACGTCGTTCACGCCCACGCAGCAAACACTCTTGAGTTTAAGAGCGATGGTGTTCACCTCCACAACACTGATGGCATCGGACTAATACGTGATATACAAGATAATCGCGGTGTACTTTTACGCGGCAAGCGAGTGCTACTCATGGGTGCTGGTGGCGCAGCCAGGGGAGTGCTTTCACCATTACGCGATGCTGGCGCAAATATCACAGTTGCCAACCGCACGGTAGACAAAGCACATTCTCTTGCCGATGAATTTCTTGCCAAGAGATTCTCCGTATCCAGTTGTAGTTATGAAGAGCTTGCCGGTAAACAATTCGATATCGTGATTAACGCGACTTCCAGCAGCCTGTCCGATGAAATGCCAGATATACCAGATACCGTTTTTGCCGTGCGCTCGCTGGCCTACGACATGATGTACGGATGCGAAACGCCGTTCATGAAATTCGCGCGCGAACACGGCGCTGCTGTGGTTTCAGACGGCTTGGGCATGTTGGTCGAGCAAGCCGCAGAATCCTTCTTCATCTGGCGTGGCGTACGCCCCGATACCGCGCCAGTCATCGCGGCGCTGCGGAACCAACAATGAGAAGAATCAAGAATTGGGTATTGCGCTGGACCTGGCGCAGCGTGGTGATATTTTTCACCTTGCTGGTTCTGTACCAGGTGTGGCTGTTCGCGCACATCTGCTGGTGGGTGAAATACAATCCGTCCAGCAGCGCATTCATGGAAACGCGCTTGGAGATTATGCAGGACAAATATCCTGATGCGGCACTGCAACAACAGTGGGTTCCCTACGCGAAGATTTCCGACAATCTCAAGCGTGCGCTGATCGCCGCCGAAGACGCGAATTTTGTCGACCACGTAGGCTTCGACTGGGAAGGCATACAAAAGGCTTATGAAAAAAATCTCAGGAAGGGCAAGATCGTCGCGGGCGGGTCCACTATCAGCCAGCAACTCGCCAAAAATCTGTTCCTTTCCACCAAGCGCACCCCATGGCGCAAACTGGAAGAGGCGGCGATCACTTTGATGCTGGAAGCGGTAATGGATAAGCAGCGAATTTTCGAGATTTATCTCAATGTCATCGAATGGGGTAACGGTGTGTTCGGCGCGGAAGCGGCCGCACGCCATTATTATCAAGTGAGCGCCGGGCAGCTTACTGCAGATCAAGCCGCGAAGCTTGCAGCGATGGTGCCCAACCCGCGCTATTACGACAAACACCGTGAAGCGCGCGGCCTGCTGCTCAAGACCGATATCATTTTGGCGAGCATGAATGATGCGGAAATTCCCTGAGCGACGAGGCGGTGTTTTCTTTACAATAGCACGCAAATTTACAGGCGCTGTGTCATGACCGATACCAACCCAGACCATCACTACACCGAGAATGTGCAGGAACACCTCAAGCAGGTGGAATCGCTGCTGCACAAGCACGCCTTGCTGGAGGAGGTCGTTCATCGGCAAGAACTGCCGCGCGAAGATCGCCACGTGCTGGTTGACACCCTGGTACACAAGCAACACCTTGCCGAACTGCGGCGCAAGCTGGATAGCCTGCACCCCGCAGACATCGCCTACATTCTGGAAGCCTTGCCTATCGAACAGCGCTTGCTGGTATGGGATTTGGTCAAGTCGGAGCGTGATGGTGAGATTCTGATCGAGGTTTCTGAAGCGGTGCGGGAATCGTTGATCGCCAGCATGAACCGCGAAGAGTTGAGTGCCGCTGCGGGGCAGCTCGATGCCGACGAAATCGCTGACCTCGCCCCGGATTTGCCGCAAAACGTGATGCGCGACGTGTTCAAGTCGCTGTCTATTGAAGAACGCGAACAGTTGCGTGCCGCGATTTCTTACGCGAAGGATTCAGTCGGTGCGCTGATGGATTTCAACATGATCCATATCCGCGGCGATATTTCGCTGGAGGTGGTGTCGCGCTATTTGCGCCGCTTCGATGAACTTCCCGACCATACCGACCAGTTGTTCGTGGTCGATCGTGATGACCGCTTCATAGGGGTGCTGCCGCTCAATCGGATCGTGGTGAACGAGCCGGAAGTGATCGTCAGCAAGGTGATGATCACCGATACCATACATCTGCATCCGGAAGAAAAGGCCGAACAAGCCGCCCAGGCTTTCGAACGCTACGATCTGGTTTCTGCCCCGGTGGTGGACGAGGACGGCAAGCTGGTTGGGCGGGTGACGGTGAATGTGGTGCTGGATTTTATCCGTACCGAATCGGAAAGTGACCTGTTAAATCAGGCCGGCTTGCGCGAAGAGGAAGATATTTTCGCCTCGGTGTGGAAAAGCGCGCAGAACCGCTGGATGTGGTTGGCTTTGAATCTTTGCACCGCATTTTTTGCATCGCGCGTGATCGGTGGTTTCGAGGGCACGATCGAAAAATTCGTCGCGCTGGCCGCTCTCATGCCCATAGTCGCCGGTATTGCCGGCAATTCTGCGAATCAAACCACCACCATCATCATTCGATCATTGGCCTTGGGGCAAATCACCCATGACAATGCGCGCAGATTATTGCTGAAAGAGCTGGCCATCAGCGGCCTGAACGGTTTGGTATGGGGTGGAGTTGCGGGATTATTCGCTTACTTTCTGTATCACAGCGTGTCGCTGGGCATCGTGATGACCTGTGCAATAGTGCTTAATCTCTTGGTAGGCGCGAGCGTCGGCTTGGCCATCCCGCTCGTCATGCAAAAGCTTGGGCGTGACCCGGCCATCGGGTCCAGCGTGATGATCACCGCCATTACCGACAGTGGCGGATTTTTCATCTTCCTGGGATTGGCGACAATCTTCCTAGTTTAAAAATAGGTCAATCCGGGTGACGGGCATCTGCTAGCAGCTTGCCAGTCTTTGATATCAGCCTGTAACGAATCGATAGTCCTGTTGGGCAGTTGAATGCACTCAGGATTTATAGAAGTACTTTTAAGAGGGGGAAGAACAACGCCCCGCGTTGAAACACGGGTTGTTGTGGGGGCTTCTGGAAAAGCTAAAAAGGGCGAGGAAGCAGACCGCGCCCCTTGCGAGGCAAAACTACGCGCCCAGAATACCCTTGCCAACTGCTTTGGCTGCCGGTTTCTTGGCTACCGTTTTTTTGGCAGCGGGTTTTTTAGCGGCGACTTTCTTAGCTGCCGGTTTCTTGGTTACTGCCTTTTTAGCTACTGGCTTTTTGGCGGTCGCTTTTTTGGCGACGGGCTTTTTAGCTGCCGGTTTCTTGGCTACTGCCTTTTTAGCAGCGGGCTTTTTAGCAGCGACTTTCTTGGCTGCTGGCTTCTTGGCTACCGCTTTTTTAGCTGCTGGTTTGGCGGTTGTTTTTTTCGCTGCGGGTGTTTTTGATGTTGCCATTTTCATTCTCCATAAAAATTTTAGAACTTTCACTATGACTCACTACACACCCAAACGCCCTGTATTTAGCGAAAGACGCTTGCGGCATCGGTACTGTATCCACGTTTAAAAAAACGTGCAACAAATTTCGTAAAAAACTTTCATGAAATTTGCAACACTCACTCGATCAATTTTTCCCCTGCATACAACTGCGCCACCGCCTCGCGCTCACGCACCAGATGAACCGCTCCACCATTCACGATCACCTCGGCAGCACGCGGACGGGTGTTGTAATTGGAGCTCATACTCATCCCGTATGCACCTGCGGAAAGCACAGCCAGAAAGGATTGCGGCGCGATCGCCAGATCGCGTGCATGGCCGATGAAGTCCCCCGTTTCGCAGATCGGCCCGACCACTTCGTAGCTTTGCATGACATGCTTTTCACGCTTGACCGGCAAAATGCCGTGGTAGGCATCGTACAAAGCCGGGCGCATCAGGTCGTTCATCGCGGCGTCGACAATGGCGAAGTTTTTTTCGCTGCCGGGCTTGAGATATTCCACCTGCGTCAGCAACAACCCGGCGTTGCCGACCAGCGCG
>JAYVKW010000140.1:0-6310 GCA_043768015.1 Gallionella sp. | reverse complement strand
GTCCATTGGGGTCGCATCAGTGGTGGTGTTGACCGGGTTGGGGGAGGGCGCGCGCCGTTATGTTGTCAATCAATTTTCTTCGCTGGGAACTAATCTGGTCATTGTGTTGCCGGGACGTACCGAAACGGCGGGCATCACACCTGGCATGTTGCTCGGACAAATTCCGCGTGAACTCACGCTGGATGATGCGCAAGCCTTGTTGCGCAGCCGCGCTATAGGGCGGATTGCGCCGCTGACTGTCGGCTCCTCACAAATTTCTCAGGGGGCGCTCAACCGCGACGTGGTGGTGCTGGGTTCGACTGCTGATCTGCTCGAGGTGCGCCACATGAGTTTGGGGCAAGGGCAATTTCTGCCTGCCGGTGATATACATTCCAGCGAGTCGGTGTGTGTGCTGGGCGCAAAGGTCAGGCGCGAATTATTCGGTCAGGAGCAGGCCATCGGCGCTTGGGTGCGTTTGGGAGACCGGCGTTTCCGCGTGATTGGCGTGATGGCGAGTCAGGGAGAATCAATGGGCTTCAATACCGATGAGATCGTCATCGTGCCGGTCGCCTCGGCACACATGTTGTTCAATACCTCCGGCCTGTTCCGCATTTTAGTGGAAGCCAAAAGCCGCGATTCCATTGAGCAAGCCAAGCGCGATGCCGAAGAAATTTTATTGCGCCGCCACAACGGCGAGCGCGACGTGACTGTCATTACCCAGGACGCCGTGCTGGCGACCTTTGACCGCATCCTGCGCGCCTTGACACTGGCGGTCGGTGGCATCGCCGCGATCAGCCTGACGGTGGCGGGCATCTTAATCATGAACGTGATGCTGATCGCCGTCTCGCAACGCGTCAAAGAAATCGGTTTGCTCAAAGCCTTGGGCGCACCTGCCGCGCAAATCAGAAATTTGTTTTTCGCCGAGGCGATCCTGTTGTCCAGTATCGGCAGCGTGGTGGGTTTGATACTGGGCGAAATCGGCGTGCAGGTGATTGCACAAATTTATCCATCCTTGCCGGTAGCCGCACCCTGGTGGGCAGTGCTGGCGGCGATAGGCACTTCGCTTGGCACTGGGATTTTATTCAGCGTATGGCCTGCGCGGCGCGCGGCGAGGCTTGATCCGGTGATGGCGTTGGCACGATCTTGAATATGCCGACTTCGCATGGAACGGGTAAAGCATTTGACCTTTAACTGTCTGCTGGGTAACCTGCCAGCACAGATTCAACGCAATGGGGGGAGACAATGAAGATCGCCGGTAAACGCAAGGAACGTGAGATCACTTTTCATGCCGATGGTGCTTTGTTGAAAGAGGGCGCGTTGTTCAATACCGAGATGCAAAAAATGCAGTCCACATTTCGTTTTCCCCGTGGTGTGTTTCGCTATAAATCTCACGAAGAAGCTGATCGGCACATGATGGAGTGTGTGGTCAACTCGATGGTCGTTATTCAGAAAATCAGGCATGGCTGACGACGAATATGCCCGACCGGCAACGATAGCTGACCTGAAAGCGGTCATGCAATCGCTCAATAAAAATAAGGTCGATTATTTCTTGATTGGTGGCTACGCCTTGTTTGCGCACGGCTACTATCGCGCCACGACCGACATTGATATTCTCGTGCCACCAACCCGCGAACAGGGAAAACGGGTAATAAAAGCATTGCTGATATTGCCCGAAAGAGCAAGTGAGCAAATTGATCCGGCATGGTTTGAAGAAGGTGAAACGATCCGCGTAGCAGACGAATTTATTGTGGATTTGTTGTTCAACGCGTGCGGCGAAACCAACCAAACACTTGCACGCTATGCCGAAATTGTTGATCTCGACGGCATCCCGGTGCGCACCCTGTCGCTCGAAGGATTGCTGCTCACCAAGCAAACGGTGCGGGACAAAGATGTAATGGACAGAATGGTGTTGCAGAAGGCGATAGAGGCCGCAAAATGAAAACCAGTAATGCAGTTCTACACCTGACGGTTGGCGAACCGATACAAGTCAGTCTGACACGCGCTGCGGCGACCATGAAAGCCGCCAAACAAGGCAAGCGTACACAACCCTATTTCGGCGTTGGCTTCGACGATGTCGGCGAGCTGTTCTCTGTCTTTACTCCCAAGCGTTGGGAGCTGATCGGCGCGCTGCGCGAAGGCGGCGCAATGACGGTTGCGGAACTCGCCCGCCAGCTCAAACGCGACTACAAGAATGTGCATAATGACTGCGAGCGCCTGATCGAATGGATGGCGATTGAGAAAGACGAAAACGCATTGGTATTTGCGCCTTACGATGAGATCGTCGTGGATATGAAGCTGCCGGACAGGCACGCGGCGTGATTAATTTCCATGCTGACCCGTTAATTACGCAGCATAATTTTGGTGTATTGCGGCAGCAATTGATGAACTTGATAAAAGGAAATCCTCAAATGAAAGAACTTTCAATTGCGTTGCTGGTTGCGCTGCTGCTGATACTGAGTGGTTGCGGTGAAAAAGTTGCTGGTAACAAGCCCGAAACGGCAGCATCTGCTGTGCCAACCATAACAATAAAAGAGCTGACGCCGGAAGAGAAATTTGCCGAGACAAAAAAGAAAGCGGAAGCCGGGGATGTGAACGCGCAATACAACCTCTCACGGATGTATATTCTCGGTGACGGCGTACCAAAAGATGAAGTCAAGGCATTGGAGTGGCTTCAGAAAGCGGTTGTACAGGGGGATGCAGACGCACAGTACGTCCTTGGAAATATGTATTACAGCGGTTATCTCAGCGTGCTACCCAAAGATATTGCAAAAGCATTGGAGTGGTATCAGAAAGCTGCGGCGCAGGGTAATGCTGACGCGCAATTTAACCTCGCCCGGATGTATGGCAAAGGCGAAGGTGTTCCCCAAGACGTTGCCAAAGCGCTTGAGTGGATTCAGAAGGCTGCTGCTCAGGGACATGCGGAGGCCCAGTACGGCTTAGGCGACGCGTATCGCTCCGGTATTGAAGGACTTGTTCCCAAGGACGCTGCCAAAGCCGTCGAGTGGTTTCAAAAAGCGGCAGCACAGGGTCATGAAAAGGCCCAAATGGATTTAGCCCGGATGTATGACAAAGGCGAGGGTGTTCCCAAGAACGCGGTCAAGGCTGTCGAGTGGTATCAGAAGGCTGCTGCACAGGGCGATGCCAACGCACAGTACAATCTTGCACTGAAGCATGGCAACGGTGAGGGAGTTCCCAAAAACGATGCCAAATCACTTGAGTGGACTCAGAAAGCTGCTGCACAGTACGAGGTTCTGGCCATGTTCAGACTAATCTCCATGTACGGTCATCTGTACTCGTTCTCCAACGGCCAGGGAGTTCCTAAAGATTACGTACTTGCCTATGCATGGGCGAACGTGCTCGCTGGCCAGTCGAGCTATGCGGGGTCCAACGCGCTTAAGGTCAGCAATTTTGCTTTCGTAAAAAATATGTCGGCGGCTGAGATCGCCGAAGCGCAACGTCTCTCGTCCGCTTGGAAAAAAGGGCAGGTTATCGTTCGCGAGGGGCGATCAGCCAGCGCGAGTACACCATCAACACAGGGTACTCTGAGCAAACAAGCCACAGGCACAGCTTTTGCGGTGAGTAACGAAGGTCACGCTCTCACCAACCATCACGTTGTTGAAGGTTGTGCGGAGTTGAAAATTGCAGGACGAGAAGGCATCACCAAGGTCATCACTTCCGACAGTGTGAACGACCTCGCGCTGTTGCAACTGCCGGGCAAGACTAAAGACGTTGCCAACCTCAATCCAGACCCCGGCAAGCTGCGCCAGGGTGAGGACATCATCGTGTTTGGCTATCCGCTCAATTCAGTGCTTTCTTCCGGCGGCAACCTTACGCCCGGGACGCTTAGTGCGCTCACTGGGCTGGGCAATAATACCAGCCAAATTCAAATCACAGCACCGATTCAACCTGGCTCCAGCGGTAGTCCGGTGATGGATAAGAAAGGCAATGTGGTGGGTGTGGTGTCGATGAAACTGGACGATGCAAAAATGGCGAAGGCGACCGGGCAGATAGGACAAAACGTCAATTTCGCGGTGAATGGACAAACCGTCAAAGCCTTCCTCGATGCGAACAAAGTGCCGTACAAAACAGGTGGCGGATTTTTCTCGCGCGAAAAGAGCAATGCCGATATTGCGGAAGAAGCCAGCAAGTGGACAGTGCTGGTGGAGTGCTGGAAGTAAGGGGTGATGGGGTAGCGCAGGGAGGGTTCTTTGGCAATATGTCGCCTTTGTCAGCTAGATCGTAAGTTGTGCTACTCGCACATTATTCCGGAATTCCTATATGGGCCGCTCTACAACGGCGAGAACAAGCTTATGGGAATCAATGGGCGAGGAAACAAGGGATGGAAGCCTCTTCAAGTGGGTATTCGTGAAGATTTGTTCTGCCTTGACTGTGAACAGCTATTGAATAACAAATATGAGCAGCCGTTTCTGAAGCAATGGAGGCTCCCTGATCGCATTGCCCAAGATTCAGCCCATTCGGCAGTCTATGATTACCCATCTTTTAAGCTTTTTCATCTCAGCATACTCTTTCGCTCATCCATAAGTTCTTTACCAACATTCAGAGAGGTGAATCTTGGTGTGCATGAAGAACGAATTCGGCAGATGCTTCTTATAGGAGATGCTGGATATGATTGGGAGTACCCCATCCTTGCGTTTGCTGTGTTGAATGGGCGCGGTGAGGTGGAGAGACGGTTGATTTCATGCCCTATTTCTGGGCGATACGAAGGCCATCTTGCCTATAGACAGATTTATGGTGGAGCAATGTGGTGGATATCAGTTTCATCGCATCGTAACCATATATTTCGTCAAGTCGGTCTTCAGCCGACTGGCGACATTACGATGATCGCTGTACTTTGGAATGAAATTGGGGTCGTTCAGGATGCAAGTAAAGTGCTGAGACGTGCAACGCACAAAGCATAATCGAAACCAGCTTATGTTATTCCCTGACCTGATTCGTCTCACCACCTCCAGCTTCCTGTCCTACCGGATGCGCAGTTTCCTCACCGGCCTGGGCATCGCCATCGGCATCACGGCGGTAATTCTATTGACCTCCATCGGTGAAGGGTTGCATCAATTTGTGCTGGCTGAGTTCAGCCAGTTCGGCACCAATCTGATTGTGATTCAGCCGGGCAAGACGCAGACCCATGGCGCCAATGTGGGTATTTTCGGCTCGGTGCGGCAATTATCCATTGAGGATGCCGAGGCTTTGCGTCACTTGGCGAATGTGGAATATATCAATCCCAGCGTGACCGGCAATGCCGAGCTGCGCGTCAATGGCAAGACGCGCCGTACCACGGTGTTCGGCGCGGGGCACGATCTCACCAAGGTGTTGGCCAGCACGGTGCAGACCGGCAGTTTTCTGCCCGATGATGATCCTACCCAGGCGCGCGCGCTGGTGGTGCTGGGTTCAAAAGTGCGCCAGGAATTATTCGCCGGGCAGAATCCGCTAGGCAGTTATTTGCGCATCGGCGGGCAACGCTACCGGGTGGTCGGTGTAATGGAACCGAAGGGACAGATGCTCGGCTTTGATCTCAACGATACCGTATTTATTCCGGCAGCGCGTGCGCTGGAATTATTCAATCGTCCCGGGCTGATGGAAATCCAGTTGAGCTATAAACCCAACGCCGATTTGCAAGCCGTGTTGCGCGCCATTACTGCGCTACTGAAGGAGCGCCACGGACGCGAAGACTTCACGCTCATCCCACAAGAAAAAGCCCTTGAGGTGCTGGGCTCGGTGCTGGATGTCATCACCTTTGCGGTGGGTGCACTGGGCGGGATTTCCTTGCTGGTGGGCGGCGTCGGCATTTTGACCATCATGACCATGGCCGTCACCGAGCGCACTGCCGAGATCGGCTTGCTGCGTGCTTTGGGGGCGCGCGAGCGGCAAGTGTTGACGCTGTTTCTGGGTGAGGCGATGCTGCTATCCGCGCTGGGCGGGCTTGCGGGCCTGGCGCTGGGGGTGGGCATTGCCCAAGGCTTGCACCTGTGGTTTCCGGCGTTACCGGTTCATACGCCATGGCTGTTTGCCGTAGTTGCCGAATTCAGTGCGGTGAGCATCGGCCTGCTGGCTGGCGTCATACCCGCCCGACGAGCGGCACGGCTTGACCCGGTGGAGGCGCTGCGTGCGGAATAAAAAGCCCCCCAGGAATTACTTTTTGTTGCCGTGCGACGGGGCGATGCGACTTTTTCCGGCTTTTTTCAATGAGATCGCAACGGCCTGCTTGACCGCTTTTTGCTTGGTGGCAGGGTGGCTGTTGCCTATGGCTCCGTCCTTTTCCCACTCATGTACCATGGTCTTGATATTATTACTGACGGTTGACGGGCTTTTTCCT
>JAYVKW010000139.1:0-5776 GCA_043768015.1 Gallionella sp. | reverse complement strand
GCGCGCGAAACTTTGCAATGGAAGAAACCTTTTACCAAAGTGCTGGATGAGCGCAATGCGCCGTTCTTCAAATGGTTCGAAGACGGCGAGTTGAATGTTTCATACAACTGCCTCGACCATCATCTCGCCTCGCAAGCACAAAAAACGGCGATTATTTTCGAAGCCGACGATGGCAAGGTAACGAAGATAAATTATCGTGATCTTCACGCGCTGGTGTGTCAATTCGCCAACGGCCTGAAGGCGCGCGGCATCAAAAAAGGCGATCGCGTCATCATCTACATGCCGATGAGCATCGAGGCGGTGGTAGCAATGCAAGCTTGCGCGCGCATCGGCGCGATTCATTCGGTGGTATTCGGCGGCTTCTCCGCCCAGAGCCTGCATGAACGCATCACCGATGCGCAAGCCTGTGCGGTGATCACTGCCGATGCGCAACTGCGCGGCGGCAAGGTGATGCCGCTGAAACCGGTGGTGGATGAGGCGCTGGTGATGGGTGGTTGCGAAATGGTGCACAGCGTCATCGTGTATCAACGCGCAAAAATCAATGTTGCCTGGAACGCGCAACACGATATCTGGTGGCATGATCTGGTGTTGGGGCAAAGCACGATTTGCGAGCCGGAATGGGTCGGCGCGGAACATCCCTTGTTCATCCTCTATACCTCAGGTTCCACCGGCAGGCCCAAGGGCGTGCAGCACTCCAGCGGCGGCTATCTGCTCGGCGCGATGTTGTCGATGCGGTGGGTGTTCGATTACAAGGCCGACGATATTTTTTGGTGTACCGCCGATGTGGGCTGGGTCACCGGCCATACCTACGTTGCTTACGGACCGCTGGCAATGGGCGCTACACAAGTGATATATGAAGGCATACCGACCCACCCCGATGCCGGGCGTTTCTGGAAGATGATTCAGAGCCACAAGGTCACTACCTTCTACACCGCGCCCACCGCCATACGCTCGCTGATCAAACTCGGCGGCGAGTTGCCAAAACAATATGATCTTTCCTCGTTGCGCCTGCTCGGCACGGTCGGCGAACCGATCAATCCGGAGGCGTGGATGTGGTACTACAACACCGTCGGTCAGGCGCGCTGCCCGATCGTGGACACCTGGTGGCAAACGGAAACCGGTTGCCACATGATCGCCCCGCTGCCCGGCGCGATGACGATCAAGCCGGGTTCCTGCACCCTGCCGCTACCCGGCATCATGGCCACTATCGTCAACGAAGCCGGCGAAGAAGTGCATGGCCAGCAAGGCGGCTTCCTCGTCATCACGCGCCCCTTCCCTTCGCAAATCCGCACCATCTGGGGCGATCCGGAACGCTACAAGAAAAGCTACTTCCCCGAAGAAATGCGCGGCTATTATCTGGCGGGCGATTCCGCACACCGCGATGAAGACGGCTATTTCTGGATTATGGGACGCATCGACGATGTGTTGAAAGTATCCGGCCACCGTCTCGGCACCATGGAAATCGAGTCCGCCCTCGCCGCCAATCCCCTGGTGGCGGAAGCCGCCGTGGTCGGCAAGCCGCACGACATCAAGGGCGAAGCGATCGTCGCCTTCGTCGTGCTGAAGGGCACACGTCCCGCTGACCCTGCAGCCGCTAAAGAACTCGCCGAAACCCTGCGCGCCTGGGTGGGCAAGACCATCGGCCCGATTGCCAAGCCGGATGAAATCCGTTTCGGCGACAATCTGCCCAAGACCCGTTCCGGTAAAATCATGCGCCGCCTGCTGCGCGCTATCGCCAATGGTGAGGAAATCACGCAAGACGTTTCGACACTGGAAAACCCGGCAATATTGGAACAACTTAAGAGCGCCGTAAGATAAACCCAAATAATCGGGCGCAGGAGCGGGGTTGTCCCGCTACCTTCCGTCCGCTGTTGTTCACCTTTGGTCTACCGCCTGTTATTTCCGATTGACCTGAGCGCGACTCTTGGACTACCATCGCGACGGTATCGACTAATGAGAGGCTTGCTTGTGCCATTGATTCGACTAATTTTTTCTGCACTGCTCGCGATTTGCGCAGCCACCGCGTCGGCCTATGCTCAGGCAGAAGAAACGCTCGCGCTTAATAGTCCTGTGGCAATGGAATCCGCGCGCAGTCCCTTAACAGAGGAAGTTCCACCGCAGTGGCTACCATCGGCCCGCGATATCAGAATCGAGCTCATCCCTGAATCTGACCTGAAGGCGCATGACCTGTGGCCGCGCATACGCAGTGGTTTCGCGATGCGCGAACTCGACAGCCCATTGATCGCCAGGCATGAAAAATGGTATGTCGACCATCCCGATTACTTCGCGCGCATGACCGATCGCGCGCGCCGCTACCTGTACTACATCACAGAAGAAGTGGAACGTCGCGGCATGCCGAGCGAAATTGCCCTGCTGCCGATGATTGAAAGCGCCTTTAATCCGGGCGCATATTCAAGAAGCCGCGCTTCCGGCATCTGGCAATTTATGCCGTCCACCGGCAAAAATTTCGGTATGCAGCAGAACTGGTGGTATGACGGCCGTCGGGACGTGATCAGCGCAACCAACGGCGCGCTCGACTACCTGCAAAAGCTGCACGACATGTTCGGGGACTGGGATTTAGCGCTTGCCGCATACAATTGTGGCGAAGGCGGAGTACAACGCGCGCAGGCACACAACCGCAAACGCGGCTTGCCGGTTAATTATGCGAGCCTGAAATTGCTGAAGGAAACGCGTAACTATGTGCCAAAATTGTTGGCCATCAAAAATATCATTGCCAACCCCGCTAAATTTGGACTGGCATTGCAAGACATCCCCAACGAACCCTATTTTGTCGCGGTTGCCACCCCCAAACGCATCGACGTAAAACTGGCCGCCCAGTTGGCCGGTATCTCAGAAGAAGAGTTCGCCGCGCTCAATCCCGCACACAACCGCCCGGTGATATTACAGGACAGCAAGGATTTGATTTTATTACCCATAGACAAGATGGAAACCTTCCGGGCTAACCTGAAGAGCTACGGCAAACCTTTGGTTAGCTGGCAATCGTATCAGCCCAAGAAGGGCGAGCGTCTCGACAAGCTGGCACCGCGCTTCGGCCTATCGTTGGCAAATCTCAAATCCGTGAATGGCCTCACTGCCCACGGCAATATCAGCACCGGGCAAACCCTGTTGGTGCCGCTCAATGGCGAAGAATCTGAAAGCGAATTCGAAGCCTTCAATATGCACCTCGCTCCCACCGATAGCCTCACAAGAACCAAACACATCGTGCGCAGGGGTGAAACACTGGGCGGTCTGGCGCGCCGTTATCATGTCAGCATCGCCAAGCTGCAACAATGGAACGGGCAACTGAAAATAATCAGGATCGGTCAAACCATTGCCGTCGCGCAAACCGGAGTCCGGAGAACTTCCGGTCATCGAAAAAAATCCAATGATCGTTCGCCCAAGTTGGCTCAAAGTGGCGCCATCAAAAACAACTCGCCGCTGGGAATCTAGCGGCGCGGCGACAACCCGGTTAGCTCAACCGGCATTCTCTTGAGGGCGCCTCTAAAAATCCACATTTCATCCCAACTGCTGCGTTGCGGAAAAAATTTCTTGCTTACATATCATCCATATGCGGCGCTGCGAAATTTTTCCCGCGCCTTGCATTTGGGCGAACTCTGAATTTTTAGAGGTGCCCTTGATATAAATAACAATGCACGCTATGTGTTGGCGAGTGATTTGTCGCCGGCGGATAACTCTTGCGGCATTGCTCCATGGCATGTGAACAGCGCGGCGCAAAATGGCAGCCTTGCGGCGGATTGGCCGGTGACGGCAAGTCCCCTTCCAGGCTGATGCGTTCCCGGCCTTCCCCATCAATGCGTGGCACGGCGGACAACAACGCCTGGGTGTATGGATGTTTGGGTGCGCGCAACACTTCCTCTGCCGTGCCGCGCTCAACGATGCGCCCCAGATACATCACACACACTTCATGCGCGAGATATTCCACCACCGCAAGATTGTGTGTGATGAACAAATAGCTCAAGCCCAGTTCCTGTTGCAACGACTTCAACAAGTTCAAAATTTGCGCCTGCACCGATACATCCAGCGCACTGGTCGGTTCATCGCAGATCAACAGTTGCGGCGACACCGCAAGCGCGCGCGCGATGGCGATGCGTTGCCGCTGCCCGCCGGAAAACTCATGCGGATAACGCCATTTGGAACTGCGCGCCAAGCCAATCTGATCTAGCCCAACCTGTGCGAGCAAAGTGTCGATGTACCCCTGGCGTGCGTCACTGTTGCTCTCGATATTCAGCGCGGTCATGCCCTCTTCGAGAATTTCCGCGACGCGCATTTTTGGATTCAATGAAGCGTAGGGGTCTTGAAACACCATCTGCATCGTGGTGCGTTGTGCGCGCAATTCACGGGTGTTGAGTCCGATCAACTCGCGACCGGCAAACCGCACGCTGCCCGCAGTGGGCGGGATCAATTGCAGCAACGCCTTGCCCAGCGTAGTCTTGCCGCAACCGGATTCGCCCACCAGTGCCAGCGTGCGCCCCTGCGGGATCTCCAGCGACACGCCATCCACCGCTTTCACGCGGCCTACCACGCGCTGCAAGATGCCTTTGCGGATGGGGAAGTGGACTTTAAGGTCGGAGACTTGCAATAGTGAAGCGGGTAGGATAGGTTGAGCGCAGCGATACCCATCATCCGAGTCACGTTGGCGATGGGTATCGCTGCGCTCAACCCATCCTACATGTGCTTTCGCCACCGGCAACTCGCTACCCGCTACCCGCTCCGCATAAAGATGACACCTCACCCCCTGCCCTGCTCCAACCACCGTCCAATCCGGCGTTTTCTCGCTGCACAGCGACCAGGCTTTATCGCAGCGTGCGGTAAAGCGGCAGCCCTGCGTGACGCTGCCCAGCGGCGGCACGCTGCCGGGAATAGCGGCCAGCGGCTGTCCGGTGCGTGCAGCGCCCGGCAGCGCGGCGAACAATTTTTGCGTGTACGGATGCAACGGTCGCGCGAATAATTGCGCGCGGGTGGCCTGCTCGACGATTTGTCCGGCATACATCACGCCGACCTGATGCGCCGTCTCTGCTACCACGCCCAGATCATGCGTGATGAGCAACATCGCCATGCCGCTGGCGGTCTGGGTGTCGCGTAACAGTTGCAGCACCTGCGCCTGTATCGTGACGTCCAGCGCGGTGGTCGGCTCATCCGCGATCAATAATCTGGGCTGTCCGGCCAGTGCCATCGCGATCATCACGCGCTGCTTCATGCCGCCGGAAAGCTGAAACGGATATTCCGTCACCCGCCGCGCCGCATCCGGGATGCCGACTTGATCGAGCAACTCAACACTGCACTGTTGCGCAGCTACACCACGCAAATCTTGGTGCAACGCCAACACCTCAGCGATCTGCTGGCCAACCGTCATCACCGGATTCAAACTCAGCCCCGGCTCCTGAAAAATCATCGCCATCTTGCCGCCGCGCACATCGCGCATCTCGCGCTCAGGCAAATCGAATAATTCGATTCCATCCAGCAGTGCCCTACTGCCCGTGTGCACAATCCCATCCGGCAGTAACCGCATTAAGGAAAGTGCGCTCATGGATTTGCCGCAGCCGGATTCGCCGAGCAACGCGTAAGTCTCGCCCGCCGCGATGTTGAACGAAATGCCGTCAACAATCGGAACGCCGGAGCGCAAAGAGGCCGTGAGGGACTTGACAGACAATATCTGGCTCACGTTCTCACCTATCCAGCGGGCTGACCACGCCCTTGCCGCCGCGATTCAAAACGTGGGTGTAAATCATCGTGGTCTGCACATCCTTGTGCCCCA
>JAYVKW010000138.1:0-3039 GCA_043768015.1 Gallionella sp. | reverse complement strand
TCGTGCAACTGTTTTTCGGATGATGTCATGAAGCGAAGTTTACTTGTTTTATTGCTGGTTTTGCTCAGCGGATGCAGTTCTTTGTCCGGCTCTGTCGATGAAACCAAAGACTGGTCCGCACAAAAGATATACAGCGAAGCCAAAGATCAACTCAATTCCGGCGGCTATGAAAAAGCCATCAAGTATTTCGAGACGCTCGAAGCACGTTACCCGTACGGTCGCTACGCGCAACAGGCCCAGCTCGAAGTTGCCTACGCGTATTACAAAGACAACGAGCCGGTCTCAGCCATTGCCGCCGCTGATCGCTTCATCAAGCTGCATCCCAACCATCCAAGTGTGGACTACGCCTATTATCTAAAAGGTCTGTCCAACTTTACCGAAGATCAGGGCTTGCTGGCGCGCTTGGGCGATCAGGACATGAGCGAGCGCGACCCCAAAGCGGCGACCGAATCATTCGATGCTTTCCGTGAACTGACCACCCGCTTCCCGGACAGCAAATACACGCCCGATGCCTTGGCTCGCATGAAATATCTGGTGGATGCACTGGCTGAACACGAAGTGCACGTTGCGCGTTACTATTACAAACGCGGCGCCTACGTTGCCGCTGCCAACCGCGCACAATATGCCATCACCACCTACCCCAACGCCCCGGCAATCGAGCAGGCGCTGGCGGTACTGGTAAAATCCTATGATGCGATGGGGATTAAAGATTTACGCGACGACGCCTTGCGCGTGTTGCAGAAAAACTTCCCGAAAAGCAAATATGTGGACGGGAATTTTGACAAGACCAAACCATGGTGGAAATTCTGGCAGCTCTGATGCCAGCTGTTTGATCTATAAAAAACGGCCTGTCAGGCCGTTTTTTATTACTATCTCAAATCGCCGTGTCGCCGGTCTCACCGGTACGTATCCGTACCACCTGCTCCACGTTCATGACGAAAATCTTGCCGTCGCCGATCTTACCGGTACGTGCTGACGTGACCAGGGTTTCAACCGCCAGATCGACCAACGCGTCGGCGACCACAATCTCGATCTTCACCTTGGGCAAGAAATCCACCACGTATTCGGCGCCACGATACAGCTCAGTATGGCCTTTTTGACGGCCAAAACCTTTTACTTCCGTCACGGTCAGGCCGGTGACACCGATTTCGGACAGCGCCTCACGCACTTCATCGAGCTTGAATGGTTTGATAATGGCTTCTATTTTTTTCATGTGATTCCTCAGATTTAAACGGACTTGAATGCAGATGTAATCGGATAACGGCGGTCTTTGCCAAACCCGCGCGGCGTGATGCGCACACCCACGGCAGCTTGCCGACGTTTGTATTCGCTACGGTCTATCATGCGTAACACGCGCCGTACCTCAGTGTCATTGTAGCCTGCTGCAATAATTTCGGTCGCGCTCTGATCACACTCGACATAGCGCTCAATAATGGCGTCAAGAATGTCATACGGCGGCAATGAATCCTGATCGGTCTGATCGGCACGCAGTTCAGCCGACGGCGCACGGTCAATCACACGCTGTGGAATCACTGCGCCGAGCGTATTACGGTAATTCGACAGCCGATATACCAGCGTCTTGGAAACATCGCGCAGCACGGCAAAACCACCGGCCATGTCGCCATACAAGGTGGCATAGCCGACCGCCATTTCCGACTTGTTGCCGGTGGTCAGCACCAGCTTGCCGAACTTATTGGACAGCGCCATTAACAGCGTACCGCGCACCCTGGCCTGGATGTTTTCCTCGGCCAGATCAAACGGCAACTGCCGAAACTCATCTGCCAACGCGCCTTGAAACGCCTCGAATACCGGCTTGATAGGCAACTCGCTGTAGCGCACCCCCAAGCTGTCCGCCATGGCACGTGCGTCGATCAGGCTGATATCGGCGGTAAATTCGGACGGCATCATCACCGTATGAACGCGCTCGGCACCCAGTGCATCGACCGCCACTGCCAGCGTAAGCGCTGAATCAATGCCGCCGGATAAGCCCAGCAATACGCCCGGGAAGCCGTTTTTGCCGATGTAATCGCGCACGCCCAAGGTAAGTGCCGCATAAACGCTGGCTTCGATACCCAGCGTTGCAGCTTGTTCGCCCGCGACCGGCGACACCCCGGCCATTTCAACCAGATAGACGGCCTCGGTAAATGCCGGGAACTGATGCGTCAACTCGCCGTTCGCGTTCATGGCAAACGCCCCGCCATCGAATATCAACTCGTCCTGACCGCCCAGCAAGTTGCAGTAAACCACCGGCAAGCCGCTCTCGGCGATGCGTTCGCGTACCACTTCGTAACGTTCAGCCTGCTTGTTGAGATGGAACGGTGAGGCGTTGAGTACCAGCAGCACCTCCGCACCCGCCTGCGCGGCGTGACTGGCTGTGCCCGCCTCCCACACATCAGCGCAGATATTAATTCCGAAACGCACGTTGTCCTGCTCGAACACGCAACTATGCGTGCCGGCTGTGAAATAACGCTCTTCGTCGAATACCGTATCGTTGGGCAATTGCTGCTTGTGATAGACAGCTTCGATTTTTCCATCGCGCAACACCGATGCGGCGTTATAGCGATACCCATCCTGCTTGAGCGGATGCCCCACCACCAGCGTGATGCCGCATGCCTCTTCCAGCAAGCTGTTTAACGCCGCGCTTACCTGCACGTAAAAATCGTCACGCAGCAATAGGTCTTCGGGGGGGTAACCTGATAACGCCAATTCGGGTGTGAGCAGTATGCCCGCCCCAGCCGCCCGCGCATCTCGCGCCGCCTGTGCGATTTTGGCCGCATTGCCGGTCAGGTCACCGACCGTGCAATTGATCTGCGCCAGCGCAATTTTCATCGCTGCATGGCGCGTAGCACGGCTGCGCCCATATCGGCAGGAGATTGCGCGACTTCAACGCCTGCGGCTTGCAGTGCGCGCATCTTGGCTTCGGCCGTGCCGCTGCCGCCCGCGATAATGGCACCGGCGTGCCCCATGCGCTTGCCACTCGGCGCAGTGCGCCCGGCGATATAGCCGGCCACCGGCTTGGTAATGTGCTGTTTGATATAG
>JAYVKW010000137.1:0-5489 GCA_043768015.1 Gallionella sp. | reverse complement strand
CCGATCGCCGGACTATCCTTCAGCATGCGCATCGGGTAGCCGGTCGGAGAAATCATGTTGACCTCAATATCCTGCTCGCTGGCTTTGAAGTATTCCTGCTGGACTTTTTCCGGAATGCCGCATTCCTTGGAGGCGGTAAAACGCGTCGCCACTTGTACGGCAGCACAGCCTTTTTCCAGGAAATCGGCTGCATCGCTACCGGTAAAGACTCCACCCGCCGCGATCACCGGGATATCCAGTTGTTCGGCTTTTAAGTGCGCAACGATCTCTGCCACAATGGTGTGGAGATCATATTCCGCCCAATCCATGCCGAAACCCAGATGCCCGCCCGCCAGCGGGCCTTCCACCACGATGTAATCGGGCAGGCGATTGAGCTTGGCATTTTTGCGTATGAACAACTGCAAGGCGCGCAACGAGGACACGATGATGCCCAGCTTGGCGTCGCGAAAGCGCGGGTTATCTTCCATCAACGCGAATGATCCGAGGTGCAGCCCCGCGCTTAACGTGATGCCGTCAATCCCCGCATCCAGCGCGCTACACAGCCGCACGCGCAAAGTCTCGCGCGGCGAATTCATAGTTAATTTTTCCATGCAGTTGACAAAAATCATGCCGTCGCCGCGTTTGGCTTCCATCGTCTTGCCCACGTGCAAGCGGGTCGATTCAGCCACTTGCTCCAGATCGAATTTCACGATCGATTTGTCAGCTTTCAGGATATTAAGTTTGTATTGTTTTTGTTTGTCGCTGACAAATTTCGTTTTGTAGTGGCGATCCGTTACGGTCGGCAACATCGCATCGGAAATATGCCCGATTCCGCCCAGTCGCGCGGCTTCCACGGCCAATTCACGGCTGGAAATATCCACGCCCATTCCGCCAATTATGATCGGCACCAGCTCGCGCTTGCCAAAGCGCAGGCGGAAATCATCAACTCGTTTCATTACTGCCATCCTCCGACCGTCCCGTATTTAACAAAAAGGGACAGAAATAAACTCTGTGCGTATGCATTAAGGTGTGAAGGATGCCACAAATGGGGTGATACGGAAAGCAAAGCCAGTTTTATGACATGGGCATAAACTGCAAAAACTACTTGTCCAGCAAGTCGTGTAGCGCGTCCGCGAGATTTGTAAAGGCAAAACGATAGCGTGCCTCCTCCATCCTCTTCGGCAACACTCTTTGCCCTTCCAGCAACAGGCAGGCGCGTTCACCCATGCCTAATTTCAACAACCTTGCCAGCACAATAAAGGGGGCAGGGCGATGCAGTACCGCCGCCAAGACCGCAGTGAATTCCGCATTCGTGGCCGGTTGTGGAGCGGTCATATTGTAGGATCCGCTGGCTTGGGCATTGCGCAACAAGCTGAGCAACATCGCCACATAATCATCTACATGTACCCAGCTCATCCACTGCTTGCCATCACCGAGACGCGCGCCCAAGCCCAGTTTGAACGGCAGCAGCATGCGTCCCAGCAGCCCGCCATCACGACTCAACACCAGGCCAGTGCGCAACAAACACACGCGCACACCCTTGTTTTCCGCATCGCTCGCAGCGTCTTCCCAGGCCTTGCATAACCGGGCGGCAAAATCTTCACCCGCCGCAGCCGATTCATCCAGCGCGGCATCGCCGCGATTACCGTAATAGCCTACCGCCGAGCCGCTCAATAATACGCCGGGTTTGTGCCGCGCTGCGGCGATGCGCCGCACCAGATTTTCTGTCAAAGACACCCGGCTATCCCATAAAGCTTGCTTGCGTTGCGCTGTCCAGCGTGCATCGACTATCGGCTCACCGGCCAGATTGATGACCGTGTCGAAAGTCTGGTCGGGTTGCCACTCGTCAAGCGCGGCCATCGCATGCACGCTTGCACCGCATTTTGCCGGGACAGAATCCGGGTTGCGGCTCAGTACCGTCAACTCATGCCCTTCCGCCAGCAGCACCTTGCAAAGCTGCCGGCCGATCAAGCCCGTGCCACCGGTGATCAAAATATGCACAATCCCTCCGCCTGAAAGGAAACCTGTAATCAGATTGGGTTGCAGGCTATCCAAACTTTGCCCTGCGCGCAAGCCGCAAAACCCGTTATGATTCTGCGCATGTCGAATCAGCCGCAAAACAACAGTAATCTCCTTGCCCGCAGCCTCGCTGCCGTGTGGCATCCCTGCTCGCAGATGAAGCACTACGAGACTTTTCCACTGTTACCGATTGCGCGGGGCAGCGGCGTGTGGCTGTATGACTATGACAAAAAGCGCTATCTGGACGCAGTCAGTTCGTGGTGGGTGAATTTGTTCGGCCATTGCAATCCGCGCATCAATGCCGCATTGCGCGATCAACTGGAAACGCTGGAACATGTGATGCTGGCGGGATTTACCCATGAGCCGGTGGTGCAGCTCTCGGAGCGGTTGCGGGGGTTGGCGCCAGTTGGTTTGGGCCATTGCTTTTATGCTTCTGACGGGGCATCGGCCATCGAGATCGCACTCAAGATGAGCGCGCATTATTGGCGCAACAGCGGCAAGTCGGACAAAACGCAATTCATCAGTCTTGAAAACAGTTATCACGGCGAAACACTGGGCGCGTTGTCGGTGACGGATGTCGCGCTGTTTCGCAGCGCTTATGGCGCGCTGGTCCGGCAACAGGCCACCGTGCCCAGCCCGGACTGGCGCAAAGCCGCCGCAGGGGAAAGTGCCGAGGTTTACGCGCTGCGCTGCGCGGATGCGCTGGAGCAACATTTGCAGCAACATCATGCGCAGCTGGCCGCTTTCATCATCGAGCCACTGGTGCAGGGCGCGGCGGGCATGGCGATGTACCACCCGATTTATTTACGGCGCGCGCGGCAGCTTTGCTCCGAATATGGCGTGCATTTGATCGCGGATGAAATCGCTGTCGGCATGGGCCGAGCCGGCACGATGTTCGCCTGCGAGCAAGCGCCAGCGCTACCCCAATCCACCTCTTCTCAGAGGATCAAGGGAATTACTCCCGATTTCTTATGTCTATCCAAAGGCATTACCGGCGGCTATCTGCCGCTGTCGGTGGTGATGACGCGTGACGAAATTTACCAGGCATTTTATCGGGATGAGATGACCAGCGGATTTTTGCATTCACACTCCTATACCGGCAACCCACTTGCCTGCAGAGCAGCGCTCGCCACGCTGGATATTTTTGCGCAGGACAACGTGCTTGCGATGAACCGCAACAAGGCGGCGTATCTGAACGGAATAGCAACGCCATTGCGTGAACACCGCGCGGTACGCAACTGGCGCAACACCGGCATGATTTGGGCATTTGAAGTGGAAACGCCGCCACGCGATTTTGCCCGGCAATGCTTCGCGCTCGCGCTGGAAAATGAATTATTGTTGCGCCCCATCGGCAACACGATATATTTCATGCCGCCGTATATAATCTGCGAAGCGGAAATGGATTTGCTGGTAAATCGTACCTTGCACATCGTCAACCAACTGAGTCAGGTGTAATGCGAAATTTTTTGATCGGATTGTGTTTCTTCGGCCTGTTCCCCAGTCCAGTATTTGCAACCTCATTGCCGGAGCCGGTCAGCGCGGCGCTCAAGCGTGCCCGTATCCCGCTGTCCAGCGTTGCTATCGTGGTGCAGGAGGAGCATGAGGATGAACCCATCATCAGCCTGAATGCCAAGCAGGCGATGAATCCGGCGTCTACCATGAAGTTGCTCACCACCTTTGCCGCACTGGAAACACTAGGCCCAGCGTATCGTTGGAAGACAGAAGCATATCTCAACGGAAATCTTGAAAACGGCGTGTTGCAGGGCGATCTGGTGTTCAAGGGGTATGGCGATCCGAAGCTGACCGTCGAGCAATTTTGGATGTGGTTGCGCGAATTACGCCAGCGCGGGCTGCGCGAAATACGCGGTGACATTGTGCTGGACCACAGTTTTTTTGAGGCGGTCCGCAACGATCCTGGGGAATTCGACAATGATCCGACCCGCGCTTACAATGTCGGCACCAGCGCCCTGCTGCTCAACTTTAATGCACTGCATTTGCATCTTATTCCGGATGGCCATGCCACCATTGCCTTGATGGAGCCCGAGCTGGCCGGTTATACAGTGCGCAATCACATCACGACTTCGGCTAAATTGAATTGTAATGGCGAGGATGCCTACAAAGCGCGTTTGGACGGGCATGACATCGTGCTGGAAGGCAGTATTCCGGCCGCTTGCGGCGAAGCGGATGATTATTTTTCGTTGCTGCCACAGGACGAATACTTCTTTGCGGTATTCGGCGGGTTATGGCAGGAGCTCGGCGGCACGCTGCAAGGCAGGCTGCGGTTGGGAACTGCACCTGCCGATCAAGTTCCTTTTTCCAAGTATGTCTCGCCGCCGCTGTCGGAAGTGATACGCGACATCAACAAATTTAGCAACAACACCATGGCACGGCAACTATTTCTGACACTGGGTACGGCAGAAACCACGAAAGATGCGGCACATGTTGCTCAGAGTGCGGCAGGTCTGTTGCCCTTTAATGGAAAAGATAGTAGCGACGATTTTTCAAATACCCGATCACTTAGCGAAAATTCCCTTCCTGCCCGGCAAGAAGGCGGGGATACCGCAGGTGTGGAATTTCCAGCCCCTTTGCAGGAACATGCGGGAGTCCCGATCCCAGCCAACATCTCTCACAGCACTGCGGCGATGCAACGATGGTTGAAGACACAGCAACTGCAATTTCCTGAATTGGTGCTGGAAAACGGCGCGGGCTTGTCACGCAGGGAGCGCATCAGCGCTCTGCATCTCGCCGAGTTGTTGCAGCGCGCCACGAACAGTCCGTTCCACGCCGAACTGGAAGCTTCGCTGCCGATATTGGGCTTGGACGGCACGGTGAAAAAACGTTTCAAGGATAGCGAGATCGCGGGATATGCGCACCTCAAGACCGGCTCGCTGGAAGGCGTGAAATCCCTTGCAGGTTATGTGAAAGCGCACAGCGGCAAGCAGTGGATCGTGGTGTTCATCGTCAATCATCCTCATGCCGCTTTGGCACAGCCCGCGCAAGATGCGCTGATCGAGTGGCTGCAAAAAGGATATTGAGGAAACGACTGATGGGACTACCGGTCATACGACTCGCCATTCCACTGGATTGTCAAAAGTCAACAACCTGGTGTCTGGTTATAGCGTGGTTTATTTACCACACCAACCCAAAGATCTATTGATTCATCTTGTCACGCCGGATAGGATGCGTTCAGCAGCTTGCCGCATGCAAGCTGCATCAAATTAATTGAAGGAATCAAGCCATGAAAAAAATTATTATTGCTGCGTTGTTGTCTGTTTTCGTTGTGGCACCTGCTGTTGCTGCTGATGCGGACGGGATATACGCCGGAATAAAACTGGGCCCCTCGGATGTCGTCGGCAGCACATTAGGGTTTGGCGTGTATGGCGGTTACAACATCGACCCAAGTGTCACATCAAAAATGACATCGAGCGATTTTATGTCAAAGGTAAGTTTTGCGGGAGAAGCCGAGTACACAAGTTTCGGAAGCAACACCA
>JAYVKW010000136.1:0-3005 GCA_043768015.1 Gallionella sp. | reverse complement strand
CATTATTCACAGTGAAGATCTACAGGTTTTGGTATCCATGTTCGTTATCGATTTTATGTACATGTCGCTGGCTGTGTTTGGCGTTGGCATATCACTCATATATCAATCCACCCTTCCTCCCGTAGCTGACTCAAAACCGTAACTTTTCATGCCATTCATTACTTTAGACAAGGCGTGCCTTGCGTTCGGGCACATCGCCTTGTTGGATCATGCCGATTTTCAACTCGATGAGGGTGAACGCGTAGGCCTGATCGGGCGCAACGGCGGCGGCAAGTCGAGCATGATGCGCGTGCTCGCTGCTCAAGGCAATCTTGATGACGGGGCGGTGTGGCGTATGCCCACAGCGCGCATCTGCTACGTCAGCCAAGAGCCGGTGCTGAATGCCGATGACACGGTATTCGACGGGGTGGCGCGTGGTCTGGGCGATTTGCATATCTTGCTCAGCGATTACCACCATGTCTCGCATCAACTCTCCGAACCCGATGCAGATATCGATAAGCTGCTGGAACAGATGCAGCACTTGCAGACGCAGCTTGAGGCGCAGGAAGGCTGGTCGGTGCAAGCGCGCATTGAAACGGCGATTGCACGCCTTGATCTTGATCCCGACAAACGCATCGGCGATATGTCCGGCGGGCAACGCAAGCGCGTCGCGTTGGCCCAGGCACTGGTGGCGGAGCCGGATGTGCTGATCCTCGATGAGCCGACCAACCATCTGGATTTTACCTCCATCCAATGGCTGGAAGGGCTACTTAATAACTTTCTTGGCGCGGTGTTATTTGTCACGCATGACCGGCGTTTTCTGGATAACGTTGCGACGCGCATCGTCGAGCTGGATCGCGGCAAGCTGGCGAGTTTTCCAGGCAATTTTTCTGTCTATCAGGTGATCAAGGAGCGCATGTTGAGCGACGAAGCGGTGTTGAATGCCAAGTTCGACAAAGTGCTGGCGCAGGAAGAAGTGTGGATACGCCAGGGCGTCAAAGCCCGCCGCACTCGCAACGAAGGCCGCGTTTTACGCTTGGAAAAGTTGCGCCGCGACCGTGCCGCGCGCCGCGATAAAATCGGCAAGGTCGAGATGAGTGTGGATACCGGCGAGCGTTCCGGCAAGCTGGTTGCAGAGCTTTCCAACGTCAGCAAATCGTATGGCGGGCGCAAGATCATCAGCGATTTTTCCTGCCGCATTCAGCGCGGTGACAAGATCGGCCTGCTCGGGCCGAACGGCGCGGGCAAGAGTACGCTGCTCAAGATCATCCTCGGCGAGTTGCAGCCTGACAGCGGCCAGGTGAAGCTGGGCACCAAGATTTCAGTGGCTTATTTTGACCAGTTGCGCGAACAACTCAATGACGA
This sequence comes from Gallionella sp., assembly GCA_043768015.1. GTDB lineage: Bacteria > Pseudomonadota > Gammaproteobacteria > Burkholderiales > Gallionellaceae > Gallionella. The sequence continues at coordinate 1,661 of JAYVKW010000136.1, read as the reverse complement.
GGCGACGCTCGCCGACACCATCAGCCAAGGCTCGGACTTTGTCGATGTCGGCGGCCAGAAGAAGCATGTGATCAGTTACCTCGGCGATTTTCTGTTCGCGCCGGAACGCGCTCGTTCGCCGGTCAAGAGTTGTTCCGGCGGCGAGCGCAATCGTTTACTGCTGGCGCGTTTATTCACTCAGCCCGCCAACGTGCTGGTACTCGACGAACCGACCAACGACCTCGACATCGAAACCATGGAACTGCTAGAAGAGTTACTGGCGCAATACGACGGTACGCTTTTTTTAGTTAGCCATGATCGTGCTTTTCTCGATAACGTCGTCACACAGGTGATCGCCTTCGAGGGCGATGGCAAGCTGATCGAATATGTCGGAGGCTACGAAGATTGGGTGCGGGTGAAGAAATATCAGGCCAGTGCTGCGGCAAATAAATCTTCCTCCCCCTCTGATAGAACCACTGGCCATTCGACCAGGCCACCAGCAAACGGTGGCCAAGTCGCTGATTGTCCCCAACCCTCTCCCACGAGGGGAGAGGGAGCCAAAAGTAAACTCAACTTCAAGGATGCGCGCGAGCTGGAAGAGTTGCCCGAGCATATTGAAGCGCTGGAACGTGAGCTAAGCGATATCGCCATGCATCTCGCTGATGGAGCTATCTATCGCAACGATGCCAAACGTGCCAAACAATTGCAAATGCGCAGTGAACAAATTGAAGCGGAGGCGTTGATAGTGATGGCGCGTTGGGAGGAGTTGGAAAGTCGCAAGAGCTGTCGGCAATGACTTGTCCATCTATCAGATTTTTTGTATCCGACAGCTAATTTTTATATGGGTCAACGATTTCTGTAGTTGGCACGTTAATACACAATGCCTACGGCTGGATTTCGCTTCTTAATTGCGAACCCGAGGTTAAGAAGGTATTCATAAACTTTGAAAGGACGAACCATGTATAAATTAAAATTTGCAATCGCTGTTGGATCCGCATTACTTTTGGGCGCTGCAAGCGCGAGCTATGCAGCCGACAAGCCAACCACGGGCTCAACTACTTCTACCAACCCAACTCATGTTCCGCTTAGCCAAGGCGTAACCAGTGTGAATAGCAATCTTGCGAAAGATCCGGACAACAAGGGACTGCAAAATGCCTCTGAAAAACTGGAAGCCAACCAGACGCGCATAGCAGAAAAGCGTGCGGACCAAGCAGAAAAACGGGAGGATACTAAGCATAAAGCCAAACATACCGACAAAAAGTCAGATCACCAAAAAGTCGAGCATCCGGATAAGGTGGAACATCCAGAAAAAGCAGAACGCCCTGCTCGTTAATTCAGTGAGGTAAATGCCCGGCTTTGATGAACGGGCTGTCTTGGCATAATACGCCGGGCTAGTGATTACTTATGCAGGGGCGCACCTCAATAACCCTCCGGCTTTGCCGGAGGGTTATTGCTTAATAGTTCAATAATTTGTAGGGATACCACACCACTGCTGTCCGGTTAAAAATCGAATAAATTTAATTGGTTATGCGATGGGTCATGTTCGGAAATGTAATCAACCCCCGCGAAAGCTTGAGATAGCGGGGTTTTCTCGAAAACAGAGACCGACAATATCTGTAGCAAAGTATAGAGAGTTGCATCAATTTGAAGCTCCTTTTTAACAATGGCAATCAGCACGTAGG
>JAYVKW010000135.1:0-6182 GCA_043768015.1 Gallionella sp. | reverse complement strand
GCAGACCGTGCTGTTGGGCGTCACCGAGGCGCGCGCCAGGGTCGGCAGCATTCAGGCCACACCCGAATTGATCAACGACCCGGAGGCATTCGCCAAATTTCAGGCCGCACAAGGCCAACTGAGTTCGGCATTGAGCCGCCTGTTGGTGGTGTCGGAGAATTACCCGCAATTAAAATCCGACGCGAATTTCCGCGACTTGCAGGCGCAACTGGAAGGCACCGAAAACCGCATTACCGTGGCACGCAACCGTTATATCCAGGCGGTGCGGGAATACAACATCGCGATACGTTCTTTTCCGAGCAATCTGACGGCGATGATGTTTGGATACAAGGTGAAGCCATCGTTCACGGTGGAAAACGAGAAGGAGATATCTCGTTCGCCGACGGTGGATTTCGCTGCGCCTAACGCCGCCACACCGGCGAAATAAATGAAAATTTTTGCGCAGGTAATTCTGCTTGCGCTGCTGCTAAGTGGGGCGGCGCGCGCCGAGGTTGCGTTGCCGCCGCTCAAACATCGCGTCACCGATCTCACCGCCACGCTGGATGTTCAACAGACCCAAACACTGGAATTCCGTCTCGCCGAATTCGAAGCGAACAAGGGTGCGCAGCTTGCGGTGCTGATTGTGCCGACCACCCAACCGGAAAGCATCGAGCAATTCGGCATCCGCGTCGTCGAGGCGTGGAAGCTGGGACGCAAGGGCGTGGACGACGGCGCACTTTTACTCGTCGCCAAGAACGACCATACGCTGCGCATCGAGGTGGGTTATGGTTTGGAAGGTGTGCTGAACGACGCCACTGCAAACCGCATCATTGACGAGGTCATCGTGCCGCGTTTCAAACGCGGCGAGTTTTATTCCGGCATCGAGTCCGGTACCGCAGCGATGATGCAGGTGATCGATGGCGAACCCTTGCCACCGACGACACGGCGTGCCGCCGCAAGCGGGAAGAATAATATCGAGTCGTTGATGTTCATGGCATTCGTGCTGGTGGTCGCCGTGGGCGGCATGTTGCGCGCGCTGCTCGGGCGTTTTCCCGCCGCGTTGCTGATGGGCGGAGCGCTGGGGTTACTGGCCTGGTTGACGGCCGCGCCGCTGATCATCGCCGTGCTGGCCGGAGCGGCGGCGTTCATATTCGTGCTGCTGGGTGGCGGACGCGGGTTTGGCGGCTACGGCGGGGGGGGATTTGGGGGTGGCGGTTACGGCGGTGGAGGGGGCGGCTTCAGCGGCGGGGGCGGCGGGTTTGGTGGTGGCGGCGCTTCGGGGCGATGGTGAGATGAATCTAATACGCATCATGCGACACCTATCGATGGGCCGTGCGGCGGTGCGGCGTGTCTTTCCATTGCGCGCGCTGAATGCAATCGAGCAAGCGATACGCTCGACCGAAGCGCGGCACGCCGGACAGATCCGCTTCGCGGTCGAAGCCTCGCTGGAATTGGTGCCGCTGCTGGCTGGGCAGACCGCACAGCAACGGGCCGTCGAGGTGTTTTCAAAATTGCGCATCTGGGATACCGAACACAACAATGGTGTGCTGATTTATTTATTGCTGGCAGATCGGGATGTTGAGATCGTTGCCGATCGCGGCATCCACGTCAGATTGGGTCAAGAATCGTGGCAAGCGATTTGCCGCGAGATGGAAGCGGCGTTCCGCGAAGGACATTTTGAAGCGGGCGTGCTCGCCGGAATACATGCCGTGGGCGAACATCTGGCGCGCCACTTTCCGGCACGCAGCGACAAATCCGATGAAATGCCGGATAGTCCGGTGGTGTTGTAGTAAAACGAGACGCAATATTTTTTACTGCTTTTGAACTAATGCTTAATCCCAATTCGCATTAAAAGCAGCATTAATTACAGGGGCGACTCCTGAGTGCAACTGCCCGCCGACCAACGTAACATGACTACATGCCACGCTGCTTTTCCTGTACGCAGTTCTTCGCGCAGTCTGGCTTGGTTCGACCATCTCGCCCCTGATTCTACGAACCAAGGGGTAGGGCGTTCGAATCGCTCCGGGCGCACCAATCATGCATAAAACTGGGCACTTGATTATCCAAGTTGCCCTTTTTTATTTGCATCATCGTCTCAGCCAATGCCACATAGCCACCCTTGATGGTTGCGGTCTTATTTTTCACCACGATCTCATCCACCAAGATATTCAGATAGCTTTTTGCCAAGGGCGAACCCTTTGCCAATAGTTTTTGCCGCAGCACCTTGCCGAACAAGTCCACTTGGCTCGCCTTGAGGTATTCCACCGCAGGTAGGGACGTGTCGCGGCGTACCCCTGCCAGTTCGATGAACAACGCCTCACGCGATGCCTTGAGCTGCTGGGCACGGCGTTGTGTGGTTTCATCCAGCTCAATCGTGCCGGTCTCGATGGCATCCAATAATCGCTGCTGGCGTTCTTCTGTTTTCTTGACCTGGCGGTTTAGCTCGTTGATGCGTTCCTGCTGGTCACCCTTGGATGATTTAATGCGCTTGCGCAATTCGCTCATCATTTCTTGCAGGCGTTCCGGTGCAAAAACTTTATCCACCAGTTGAGCCAGCACCAGATCGTCGAGCTTCTCCATAGGCAGGTTCCCGCTGGTGCAGGCGTGATTGCCTTGGTTGTGCCTGCTGGCGCATTTGTAATAGCGATACTTGCCGCTCTTGCCTGTGACCAAGGTCATCGCATGGCCGCAGATGCCGCACTTGAGCAGGCCAGTTAGCAGCGTAGGGGAGGACACACGGCGCGGCGGGGTCATGTTGGGTGCGCGTGATTCACGCTTGCCTCTGACCCGCTCGAATACGGCCGCGTCGATGATGGCGGGAATGGACGTTTTCACCCACTCTTCGACCGGACGCATGACCTTGTTCTTCGAGTCGCGCATGTTGAAGTAATAATCTCCCATGTAGGTCGGGTCAGATAGCATGGAATGTATTTTTTGGAGAGTCCACGCACTGCCGCGCATGGATAGCCCTTTGCCTGACAGATGCTTGCCGATCTCCTTGCAGCCCATCACACGACCATCCAACCCATGCAGATACCAGTCATACACTTGGCGCACGAGTCCGGCTTCGGCTTCGTTGATTGCCAGCTTCTTCTTGCTACGCCCACGACTGGCTGCTCTATCGGTTGCCACTGCCTGATAACCAAATGGCGCTCTTGAGCCGTTGAAATAACCCTGTCGTGCATTCTCCTTCATGGCGCGAGATACGTGCTTGGAGTTTTCCTTGGATTGATGCTCGTCAAACAGGTTGATGATACGCCGCATCATCTCGCCGCCTGCATCGTCGCTGGTCGGTTGCGTGATGGAAATGACCTTGACCTTGTTCTTGACTAGCTTGCGTTCATACACGCCGAACTCGATACCATCGCGGAAGAAACGCGACAGGCTATGAATGATGATGGCCTCGAATGCAGGCGGTTTCATCATGGCATCGGCGATCATCTTCTGGAACACTGGCCGCTTGTCATCGGTGGCAGATGCACCTGGCTCGACATACTCCTGCACCACCAGATGGCCATTGGCTTTCGCCCATTCATGCAACTGGCGCAACTGGTCAGGGATGGACAAGTCATTCTCGGCTTGTCTTGTAGTGGATACTCTTGCATATAGGGCAACGTGCATGATGGTTCTCCGTAGTCAGTAACTTCAAAACCTTAAAAGCGAGCTTGCAGTAAAGGGGTGAGTCTCTTAATACGGGCACAGTCGGGGGATGACCCCGAACGATTCCAGCATCAAACACGCCGCCCGCCGGGCAATTCAACTATTGTTACCGTAGAGCACCACTTCTGGCCGTCATGCAGTGTTTGAATTACGGCCAGTATGGTGCGCGTTACTCGTCATCGTTCAACTCTTCGGCCTGTATCATTGCAAGAATGATCTCGGGTAGGATGGATTCAAGCAGGGCAAGTTCGTCGGCTGATATAACCGCCACTTGAGACTTGAATCGAATCTCGGTTTGTATGGATTCTTTCACTCATTTTGGCACCCCCTTTCCTGCTTGTATATTCCTGCCCGTTCCAGTCCGTTCCATGTGCTGCATCAGGACTTCTTCCAAGTCCTTTTCAAACCCGTTGCGCCCTAGCTCATCGAGCAGGATTTTTCGGTAAGCGTCGAACTGATTCTCCGGCAAACCTACCTGTGCAGTCAGCAATAAGCGGTTCTTACGCTCGTCGAGCTTGCCTAGAATCAAAGGAAGCAGGCCAGCGGTTACCATTCACCCAACCTCATTTCTGTCATGCGCCGTTTTACGTCAGACTCCCATGTGAGCGGGTCGTGTATGCTTTCCAGCTTTAGTGCCAAATGGGAACGAGCTTGTTTCAGTGAAATAGCAGGGGAATTGCCCTGCAAGCTGTAAATGGCCGCGTTACGTTTCATGTATCCATACAGGCTGATGGTAATGCGGTTCATGCGCTCGTCCAATCGTCCGGCCATGTGCAGTTCGCGCACCACGCCCAACCCTTCCATCTGTGCTGCACGTTGTTGCAGGTCTTGCCACAAGGGATGCAATGGCCAGCGGGAGCGGTTGCTGTCCTCCGTCTTGATACGCAGCGTGGTTTGTTCTTTGACCAGCAAGCGCAGTAGATCGCCCTGGCGTTCCTTTAAATCCTCGAAGGTGCGAATGCCAACCAAGCGCAACCATTCCTTACGCGCTTGCCACTCGATGCGCCACACATCCTCGTCCATCCCCCAAAGATCATAGAACCACGTTTTTGCACTGCGCTCCGTGATCTCGTCGCACTTGTTATAGACACGCAGCACGAGATCGCCTTCACCGATGCGGAAGGTCTGTACCTTGCCGTTTTTGCGATGCTGATTGTCTTTGGTCGCACTAGATACAAAGTTATCCTGATCGAAATCGATTACCGGCAGGTGATAGTCGAAGGTAAAATCAACACGCGACAGGCGCTCGTGCTCATAGCTTTGGTAACCTACTGATGCAGCCCATCTCAGAAACCGCTCATGCAGTCCTTGCGCCCCTTGATGCCATAACGCCATGCTGCGGACGACCACAAAGAAGTTAGGTTTGTTGAATTCCCCGAACTGAATGCTGAATGAATCATTCTCGATCAGAAAGGGATATCCGCTGACCGTGCCGTGTCCGGCCAACATAAATTCCTCGCAGCCGAGCTTGATAGGCATCGGCTTTCTTGAACTGGAGAGACTGAGTTCCTCTTTCTGTGCAGCCAGCCATACAAAATCAAGCGTCTCAAATTCTTGCAGTTCCTTCGGTATTCGGGCGAGGTAATACGCGCACTCGATGGTGTCGTGGCCGGAAAGGAGGAGGCGGTGAGTCATTATTTTTTATTTGCAAAATCAGATTTAGTGACCCAAATCTCGTGGAACAGCGGCTCAGGCTTTTCGTTGCCGAGTTCTTTTTCCAGTTCGAGGTAATGTTTATTGGCAACATGCCTGAACCGTGCACGCGTACCACCAAGGTAGAACATTTCTTCGTAATCTTTACCTTCAATCGCAGCGTTCTCGGCGAGGTCGTGTTGCAATGACGGTTCTAAGGGACTACCCAATGCTTCTGGAAGACTCTTTTCGAGATCATCGAGTGCGGCAGTCAGCAAATCGGCCACGATTTGTGTACGGTTCTTCTGGGGGTAGATTTCACACAGTGCCGCGATCTTGGCGGCAATGTGAACGGGCAGCCGGAACGAGAACTGTTTGCTGGTCAGGCGCGAATTATCTGGACTTGCCCACATATCGTGCAGATGGCTTGTTTTCATGTATTTCCCCTGTAAGTCATATGACTGACGTGAAATATACAAACAACACCAGGGAATGTCAAACGAATTATGAATAAGTGACAAATAGGCCATTGAGCAGTCCGTGCGCCCGCGCAAGCGCGGTACGCGCGGCCTGCTCGATGGCCTGAATTATTTCCTTAGGGGATCAAGGGGATTTGATGCTAGATTGTGCGTTATGTATTTATAGCCCCCCGTGTTACTTGGACGGGGGTATTACACAAACCACTTCAGTCTGTACTATTATGCATATGTGGAACAATAAAAACGGGGGGGTTCAATGAATCAATTACTTACCGAAAATATGCATTCCACACTATTTTTAATAGTACAGACCGGTGGGTCTGTCTAATAACTGTTGGGCATCATGAATCCTATTGAGTGGCTTGAACAAAATGCACCTGGGTTTAACGCTCTGTCAACTTCGGAACGTGAGGCAATTGCCCACTTTGCACT
>JAYVKW010000134.1:0-19063 GCA_043768015.1 Gallionella sp. | reverse complement strand
CGCCTGGAAGAGGTTCCCGGCTCGCTCCGGCCTTGGCCAGTCTATCCAGATATTCCTGCCACAAGTCAGCCTGATTTTTTCCCAATCTATATAGATATTCCCAGGTGTAAAGCCCGGTGTCGTGCCCGTCATCAAAGTCGATCTGCACGGCATAACTGCCGACTGGAACCAGCGTGCTTACCCCCACATTCTTCTTTCCTACCTGCAATACCTCCTGTCCGGGGCCGTGACCACTGACATCAGCCGATGGTGAGTAAACCCGCAAATATTCATAGGGTAGTTGAAAAATTGCCCCGTCTTCGAAAGCGATCTCGAGCAAACGGGACTGCTGGTGCAATTTTATTTCCGTGGGCTGTTGCGACATGATTCCAGTATTGCTCCTGTGGTGTGCTGCAAAATTGCTGTTGCTGGGAAAATCTATCGGGCTTTATAAAACGCTTTTGCCAAGCGGACGATCTGTTCATACGGAAAATCGGTCAGGCTTCCAAACTTCTGCTGAGACATTTCCAGCAGTGCTGCTACATCTCGCACCTGGTCACTGGCATCCAGTGAGAACTGCAATCCTCTCAAACCACCGCATTGCATGCGCATTTCCTGCGCATGCGGCAAAGGACCGTCTATATGCGGCCTACCCAGTGCGAAAGTAAAGTTGAGCCGCAACAAATTGCGCAATGCAATGCACCGCTCCAGTGCTTCCGCATTATTGCAGGCAACAATCTCACGCTCGGCGATATTGCGTTTTTCCGCCTTCGAACAGGCTGCACAATTGGTCAGGATGGTTTTTTCAAACGGGCAGGCACTCGTGATCGTTGCTGACAATATCTGCCGATAAGCAGTTTCATCCATTACTCGTCTGCTCAATCATCCTGGGGATTGGGGACAGGTGCGCGTACTTGATTGAGCAAATCCTCGGCGTGTAATTCCGTTTCAGCAAAGATTACTTTGATCGTGCATGGCGCATCCCTGTCCGGTTCAACACGCGCAAGTTCACTGCGTATTTGTTTTGCCCGGTCTGACGCCGGACGAAACGCATCATGCTGTTCCTGCAATTGTAAATGGCGGATCGGCTTTTCAAATATCTTGTAAACGAAATAAGGCATTCCTATCCTTCATTGAGTTGGTGTAAATCAGGTGCACTTGACTATTGAACGGTCAGGATTTGCTGTGAGGCTTCAGAAATGTCACCACATTTGATCTAGGCGCGTTCTTGCTTGTGCAACTGCCCTCCCCGACCCCGGCGTCCCGTTCTGCTTCGTGTAACAGATTGATCACATCAACGTAGTGTTTTTGCTTCACCATCATCAGTGCCGTCAGACCGCCTTCGTTGCGCGCCATGACATCGGCACCCGCTTTCAGCAGCGTCTCGACCACCGCAGTTTCACCGTAGCCCGCCGCCAGCATCAAAGGGCGGATACCGTAGCTGATGGGCTTTTCCACGTGCGCCCCCGCGTTGATGAGCGCCTGCGTTACATCAGCAAATCCCCGGTCCAGCTCCGCGTTATAAGCAGCCTTCATCAGTGCCGTCCAACCGCGCTCATCGCTTGCATTGACTTCCGCACCTGCTTCGATCAATGCCATGACCATGGGCAGATTGCCGGCGTGAGACGCCAACATCAGCAGCGTGGCGCCCTCGCCATCGCGCGTATCGACATCGGCTCCGGCAGCCAGCATCCGCCGGGCGGAATCCACGTCGCCGGATCCAACGACTTCAAGTATTTGTGCAGTCATACAATATCCCTTCTTGCTTTGATTCCCGATTCTTCAAGTTCTTTGCTCCCAGTTGCGCTTCTCAATTATTCTAGGCGCCCTGGTTTACCCATTTCTTCAACACCGCGATCTTGTCCTTGGCCAAACCCCCGTTCATTCCGAACGGCATCTTTTGGTGACAACTCAAGCAATAGTCATGGATGATGGGAAAAACATCATTCTTGTAGCTGACTTCTTCCTGCCCCTGAATAGGTGATCCCAGAGCAGGAAAAGCCAGCAGCGCAAGAACAGCACTACCCAGTAAAGTTATGTTTTTCATAAGTCGCTCCTTAAGTTATAACTACATGAAAAATATTATTGTATATTCCATAGTCGGCTGATCACACATCGAATAGGCGCTACCCATATGTGAAATCCTCTATTTCAGCCTCGACCATATTTGATTCTTCACGAAGTAAAGCAACAAGGTCAGAATGACCAAATATCCGATTACATAATAGCCCAGTCTATGCCGCTCCTCCTCGTGCGGGTCGGCCGCCCATGCCATAAAGGAAACAATATCATGCGCCTTTCTCTGCAGCTCATCACGTTCGGCAGGTTCAGTCGCGCCACTGATACCTAGTGTGTCGGGCATCTTGGTTGCGGGGTAAATGTGATTGCCGGTCATCCCATCCGGAGTGTTGTAATAGCCGACGAGATAGGAATACACATAGTTCGCACCGCCTTCGCGCGCCTTGGTCATCAAACTCAGATCCGGCGGGATAATTCCAAACGACTGAATAGCTGCTTCATCAGACATCAGACTGGACAGCGGTGCATCCAGCGGTTGATCGCCTCGCCAGTCTTCAATTTTTTTCTTGTCGATGCCAAATGTGGCCAGGTCGCGATACTTGATATATTTCAGACTGTGGCAGCTATGACAGTTAATCATCAAGTCATCTACACCGCGTTCAACCGCAGCCAAACCGGTATCCACCCGGATATTTTCCAGCTTTGATTCGGAAGCCCCTACGGGAAAGGAGGAGCAGAACAGCATCAATATGACAATGAGCATTTTCATTAGGTATCTCCACTGCGGCGCTGCTGAGGCAATTTGATTTTTCCCTTCTCTTCGCTCGCGATCAGTGCTTCTACTTCAGGCGGCAAGCCGCGCCGGATGAGCCATTGTTCTTCCTTCTTGGAGATGAACGGAAGAAGCACAAACAGGGTGAAATAAAAAAAAGTCGCAATTTTTCCCGTTATGATGGACTGATCGGTAGGCGGAATGTAGCCTACATATCCCAGCACCAGCATGTCCAGCACGAACAGGTAAAACATCACGCGATACCAGGGACGGTAATGTGCCCCGCCGGGAATGCGGCAACGATCCAAATACGGCATGAAAGAAAACACCATCACCGACAGCCCCATCGCCACCACACCACCCACCAGGTTCGGTACCGCACGCAAGATCGCGTAGAACGGCAGGAAATACCATTCTGGAACAATGTGCGTCGGCGTTACCATGGGATTGGCCGGAATGTTGTTGGCAGGCTCCATCAGACTATTCGGCAAATAGAACACAAAGATGCTATACACAATCAAAAATATGCCCAACCCGTATAAATCCTTGATGGTGAAATAGGGATGAAACGGGATGTTGTCTTTGGCCGCCAGATCGATGCCGCTCGGATTGCTGCTCTTGACGGTATGCAGCGCAACCAGATGCACCACCACCGCGCCGATGATCAGGAACGGTAACAAATAGTGCAGCGAGAAGAAGCGCGTCAGTGTTGCGTCGCCAACGCCGTAGTCGCCACGAAGCCAGATCACCACCTGATCGCCGACGAATGGCGTGGCACGGAACAGGTTGGTGATCACGGTGGCGCCCCAGAATGACATTTGCCCCCACGGCAACAAATAACCCATGAAGGCGGTTGCCATCAACAACAACAGCAATCCCTGTCCGGTCCACCACATCAGCTCGCGCGGCGCGCGGTAAGAGCCGTAATAGAGCGTGCGCGCCATATGGATATAGATCACCAGGAAGAATGCCGACGCGCCGGTGGAATGCATGAAACGCAGCAGCCAGCCGTAATTCACGTCGCGCATGATGTGCTGGATGGAATCAAACGACAGCGCCACATCCGCCTTGTAGTGCATGGCCAGAAAGATGCCGGTGGCCACTTGCAGCATCAGCACGAAACCCGCCAGAAAACCAAAATTCCACCAGTAGCTGAGATTGCGGGGAGTGGGATAGCCGGTCAAATCATGTTTGACGAAATTGCTGAGCGGGAAACGTTGGTCTATCCAATCAATGATTCTGTTTTTCATGTTGATCTCCTATGCTTCGCCAATGAGAATTTTGTTCGCGGCAATAAACCGGTAGGGTGGCACTGCCAGATTTTTAGGTGCGGGGCCACGGGTGACTCGACCACTATCGTCATACTGACTGCCATGACAATGACATGTCCAACCCGGACCCTCCTTGTTCGGCACACAACCCAAATGCGTGCAGATGCCTACAACGACCAGCCATTCCGGTTGTATGACCCGCTTTTTATCCGGTTCCGGATCGAGCCCGCCGCCGGAAGCCTCCATCTCCCTGATCTGCTCCTCAGAGCGTTTCAGGATGAACACCGGCTTACCCTGCCATGCCACGGTACGCATATCACCGGGATTCATGCCGGTCAGGTCGAATTCCGTGGTCGCCTTGGCCAGCACATCCGAACTTGGATTCATGCTGGCGACAAACGGGATACACGCCGCCGCCGCGCCCGCACCACCCACGACAGAAGTCACTTTAATTAAAAAATTGCGGCGATTTGAATCACCTAAAGTATCGCTTTCAGCCATTAAATTCTCCCAATTACAAAATTCAGCAGACTATTTTCCACTGATCAACCTGAAATGTTTGCATCCCCGAATTCAGATCGCTATTTCTGCACTGTTTTTTGCAAAACGGTACGAATCGCATCCGGTGTTTTCATGATATTCATAAAGCTGTTTTTTCCCATCATGCTCAAATCCGGAAAATTGATCGCAATGCGGAAACGGGCATATAACGCATAAATCTTGTTGCCCGAAACCAATATTTCATAAGGCAAATGAGCGGTCGATCTGACATCATGAAAATCTATCTCTTTCATGATGAAACTGTCGTCCATATATTGGTCAGCCCCGGTCGCGCCCTTCAGGGCGACCCCGAATACGGTTTCCATTTTTCCGGGGATATCGACACGATAAACTTTGCTGACACCATTCTTGTTGGCACTCAGTTTCGCATCAACAGACTGAACAGCCTCTTCGTAACTGGCATATTCAGCCAATACACTCGGCTCGTCGAAATATTCCATGCCGAACATGTAATGGTATTTGCGTGCCTGGCTGGCGGACATCCCCTTTTCAGATCCGAATTCTTCTATCCTGCCCAGCGCGGTACCCAGCCGCGCGGCGACACTGCTCAAATCGCCTTTCATGCGATACACATTCGCCATATAGACGGGGTTGGTATAGCTCACTTGCACTTCATTGTTTGATTTTGTGATCGCAACCCTTTGCACCGCGCCAAAGCCGCCGTGTTCGGAGGCTGCCGCATTATTTTTCAAATCGTCGTCGGTCACGACTAAAATATCTGAATCCGGATAGGGCGAGTAGTCTCCGACCACGGAAAACCCGGCTGCAGTCAATGCGGTTTTAGCTTGTTCGGTTTTCTCGGCAACGGTCCCCGCCCCCTTGGATGCAAGTACAAATGGCTTCAGCTTCTCGTTATCAGCTTGTACGTTGGCTATGCTGAACAAAAATAATGCTGGCAGCAACATGCTGTTGAGTGCAGATCTTTTCATCATGATTTTCCTCACAAGTTATTTGACTACGGGTATCAGTTTTCTACTTATTCGAGTTTTTTGGATCAAACCAGGCCAGTTTCTCCCTGAGCGTGACGACCCCGCCAACGATGATCAAAGTCGGGGCATGCAAATTTTCGCGCTGCGCGATCGCAGCCAATGTCGCCAGCGTACCGATGATGACGCGCTGATTTTGCGTGGTCCCCTGCTGTACGATTGCCGCCGGCGTACTGTCCGGCATGCCATGCGCGACAAGTTCGGCGCAGAGAGTCCCGAGTCCGTGCAACCCCATATAGACCACGATGGTTTGTTTCGGGCGAGCCAGCGCGTCCCAGTCGAGATTCATGCTGCCATCTTTCAGATGCCCTGTCACGAATATGCAGGATTGGGCGTGATCGCGGTGCGTCAGCGGAATACCCGCATAAGCGGCAACGCCGGATGCCGCGGTGATGCCGGGCACGACCTGAAACAGGATGCCATGTTCTGAGAGCGTCTCGATCTCTTCGCCGCCACGCCCGAATATGAACGGGTCGCCGCCCTTCAGGCGCAACACACGTTTACCTTCTTTGGCCAGTCTTACCAGCAATTCATTGATCTCTTCCTGCTGCATGATGTGGTCATTGCGTTTTTTTCCCACATAAATTCTCGTCGCATCGCGCCGCACCATCTCGAGTATCGGCTTGGATACCAGATTGTCATAGACCACCACGTCGGCCTTCTGCATCAAACGCAAGGCGCGAAAGGTCAGCAAATCCGGATCACCCGGACCGGCACCGACCAGATACACTTCGCCGCGCTGGATGTTGTCCTCATTCGCCAGCATCTGTTGCAGCATCGTCTCCGCGCTGCTTTCATCGCCGCCCAGCACTTTCTCGGCAACCACGCTTTCCAGCGCGTTCTCCCAGAAGATGCGGCGTTTCGCCGGATTGGTGATGCGCTGTTTGACCAACTCACGGAAGCGTTCCGCGAATGCTGCAAGACGACTGTAGTTCTGCGGGATCATGCTCTCCAGTTTGCCGCGCATCATGCGTGTCAGCACCGGCGACGCGCCGCCGCTGGAGAACGCCACCATCAGCGGCGAACGGTCGAGGATTGCGGGCATGATGAAACTGCACAGTTCGGAATCGTCCACCACGTTCACCGGAATATTCCGCAGCTGTGCCTGCTGCGAAACCTGCTGATTGACGCTACGGTCATTGGTCGCCGCGATGACCAGTGTCACACCATCAAGATGCTGCGGCTCGAAACGCGCGACGCTGGCCTCGACGCGTTGCTGTGCTGCCAATGCCGGCGCGATCTCCGGCGCGACCACGCGTACTCTTGCCCCGGCCTCCAGCAGCACGCCCGCCTTGCGCGTGCCGACCTCGCCACCGCCGACCACCAGGCACAGCTTGCCTTTGACATTCAGAAAGATCGGCAGGAAATCCATGTTATTGAACGGCCTTCAGGATCAGTGGCAGCAGTTCTTCCGGCAACTTAATCTTGCCTGCAAGCGCAAATTCATGCGCGCGGGACGACATCTTTTTCCAGGTTTTGCGGATTATCTCTGTCCATTTCGCTTCTTCATATTCGGGGTGCTGCGCAGCAAATCCGAACATATAATGTTCGATGAACACCAAGTCGACCACATCCTCCATTAACTGCGTTTCCGGGTTGACCTTCAGCCCTTTTTTGCTGACGATGAGCTTGACGCGGGCTATCATCTCGTCGTCATAGCCCGCTTCCTGCATGATGCGTCCGGCAGTCTCTGCGTGGAATTTGTACAGGGTGGTACGCCACAGCAGATAGCCTATTCTATCCATGGGATAGTTGCTGCGCGGTATCTTCCAGCGCTGGATGTGCTGGGCGCGCACCGCAAGTTTCACCGCCTCCGATGCTTCGGGGGCGTAGCGCTGCTGCATCTCGCTCATGCGCTGCGCGTAGAGCAGCTCCTTGGGATGCTCCTTGCCTTCGGCCATCTCCTTGTTTGGGTCTTCCATGTTGGCTTGGTCGAAGGCTGCGATGGCGGCTTGATAATGTTGCTGTGTCATAGTGCTTGTCGGTTGGAATGTGATGATTCGAAATGTCTGCGTTGTTCCAACTGCCGTTGAATAAATGCGACGAAACGGGTCGCCCAGTAGCAACTGCCTATAGTGCGCAGATGCGTATAAGAAGCCAGCAGGTTGTGCAAAATAAGGCCGTCCCTGTTCCCGTCTATGCCGTAACCACGCTCGACATGGTATGCGAAGCGGGTATCCGGCGGAAGGTTCTCCAGACTGGAATAGTGAAATTCATGCGCAAGAATTAAAGAGTTGCCTTTCTCGTTCGCCCTTTCTCCCGCTTGCGTGGGGGAGAGCGGCAGCGAGGGGGTTTTGGATAGGGGGCTTTTCTCCGGAAGAGAGAAGTTGGGGCGCGGCCACGGATGCGCCTCATCTTCTTTCAAGTGGACGTAGCCGCGGCCGATTGGTTTATCGTGCATCTTCACATCGCCGGGGATCGCGCCGACCATCTGGTAAATGCGTCCCTGATATTCGATGCCGCGCGACAGATACATCAGTCCGCCGCATTCGGCATAGGCCGGCATGCCGTTTGCTATGGCCTGTTTGATCTGGACGCGCAGCGCGCTGTTGGCCTCCAATTCGGCAGCGCAGGTTTCGGGGAAACCGCCGCCGATGTACAGCGCATCCACTTCCGGCAAGCGTGCATCGCGTAACGTGTCGAACGGCACCAGCTCCGCCCCCGCCGCTTCCAGTGCATCCAGGTCGTCGGCATAATAAAAGCCAAAGGCGCGATCACGCGCGATGCCGATGCGCACCTTGTCGCCGCAAGGCAGCGGAGTTACTTCGGCCTGGTGCGGAACGTTCAGCGGTTCTTTTTGCGACAGCGCGAGCAGCTTGTCCAGATCGACTTGTTCCGCGATGGCGGAGGCTATCTGTTTGATCTTTGCCGCAGCGACATGGGACTCGTTGCTGGGCATCAGTCCGAGATGGCGCTCGACGATACTAAGCCGCTCGTCATGATGGATCGCGCCGATCACCGGCACGTCGGTGTAATGCTCGATGACGGCACGCAATTTTCCCTCATGCCGCGATCCGCCGAGGTTATTGAGGATCACCCCGGCGATATTGATGTCGCGGTCGAATGCCTGATACCCGAGGATCAGCGGCGCGATGCCGCGCGTCATGCCGCGCGCATCGATCACCAGGAACACCGGCAGGTCGAGCAGCTTCGCCAGTGCGGCATTGCTGTTGCTGCCATCCAGCGCGAGGCCGTCGTACAGTCCCTTGTTGCCCTCAACCAGATTCACTTCCGCGCTGTGGCGCGCGAAGGTGGCAACGATGTCGTCGCGTTCCATCAGGTACAGGTCGAGATTGCGACAGGAGCGCCCGGATTCCTGTGCCCCGGCAGCTTGGCTGAGCCACATCGGGTCGATGTAATCGGGACCTTTTTTGAAAGGCTGGACGGCGTGTCCGCGTTTTCTCAATGCGGCGCACAAACCTATGCTGACCATCGTTTTCCCGGAGGACTTGTGTGCTGCGGAAATCAGCATTCGGTTCATGGCGGACTTGATCGGAGGTTTCCTAGTCGGCGATATAGGGCTTGTCATGCGGCATGAAATTCAGGACACGGACGCTGACAGTGGTAATCACAAAGGCGATTCCCAGACCGCCGAAGCCCAGCATAAATTCCGGCAACGAGGGTTGATACAGACCGATTGTTCCATCGCCGAAACTGCTGCTGGCTTCATAACCCGGAAAGATGTTCAGCGGATAAGCCTGCCCGCCGACGATGAACACATACAGCAGTGCAAAGCCGCCCAGAATGACTGACAGCGAAGCCGCGATCACACATTTGTTATTGCCCAGACTCGGATGAAAGATCAATATTAGCGGCAGGAGATTGCCGAGCAGGCCATATCCCCACCAGAACAGTTGCGGGTAGATGCCACCATCCACCAGAATGAAATGCTCGAAGCCCGATTGATGCGCAAAATACAGATTGGTCAGGTGATAGGCCGCAACCAGATACAACGCGCCGATAATGAAAATGCCGAGCAGATTTTTCTTGCGTTGCATGATCGCAGGGTCGAGCACCTGGTTGTTCCAGGCGTAAATAGCCGCTTGCACGACGTGGAACACGGCGAGTCCCCAAGCGAAGGAAATGACGATGAACATGGGCGGCAGCAAAGCTGAGCCATAAGCCTGTCTGGCCACCAGAAAGGCGAAAATCAGACCGGTTGCTGAAGTGAGGATGATGCGCCAGGCGAATACCACGAAGCCAACCGGCTTCGACCATGGGTTCATACGCTGTTCCATCATGGTCCAGAGATAAATACTCACCAGAACAAACAGGCCGGAATACAGCAGGACATTCCACGCGAATACCGATTTAAAGTTGTAGTGGGTCGCGGCGACGATGATGCGATCGGGCCGACCCAGGTCCAGCATCAATACCGTCAATCCCCCGGCCAGCAATGCGATGGACAGCAGGCCGGCCAGCGGGGCTCTGGCCTTGTAGATGGCCTTGCCAAACACCGAGCCTATCGAAGCGACATTGAGCACGCCGGAAGCGGCGACGATCATGAAAATGGCGAACACATGCGGGACACCCCAGACGATCTGGTTGTTCATACCGGTGATAATATGGCCGTGCTGCTCCATCAAATGCGCCGCATACAAACCCGTCAGCACGACCAAGCCACCCGCGGCGACCATGGTGTAGAAAAGTCTGTTCTTGAACTGCAGCGGAGAGTGGCCGGCCATTTTTTATATCCCTTGGTAACGAATACCGGTATTCAGTCCCAGATCAGCACGTACTTGAGTGGATGCGACAGTGCGGATTTTTTTGGAGATTTCACTTTCAGGGTCGTTGAGATTGCCGAACATGATGGATTTGTTCGGACAGGCTTCGGCACATGCGGGTTGCTGGCCTTTATCCACGCGATGCACGCACATCGTGCAGCTTTCCACCGTGCCTTTGCCGCGCGGCACATCGGGCTTCTGGTCGTGCAGCGGCTCGTGTACGAAAGAGCGCGCCTGGTACGGACAGGCCATCATGCAGTAGCGGCAACCGATGCAGGTATGCTTGTCCACCAGCACGATGCCGTCGGCGCGCTTGAAAGACGCTCCGGTTGGGCAAACGTCGACACAGGGAGGCTCCTCACAATGCTGGCACATCATCGGCAGCGACAATGTGCGTCCGCCGCGCATGTCCTTGAGTTCGACTTTGCGTATCCACTGCGAGTCGGTCGGGCTCAGCCCGCCGGACAAGCCATTTTCCTTGTTGCAGGCGGTCACGCAATCGTTGCAACCGTCCGCACAATTCGCGGTGTTGATCAGCATGCCCCAGCGTACTTTGCTGGTAACGGCTTCGGACTTGCCGTGCGCCATATCGAACAACAGCATTCCCGGGGCGATCGCGACCGCCGCCGCCCCGACCGAGGTCTTCAGAAATTGCCTGCGCTGCACATTTGTCTCGCTCATTTGGATTCCTTCCGCACGAGTGCGGAGCTTCGTTTGCTGGAGTGACATTCGAAACAATCGAGTTTGACTGCTTCGTAACGATGGCAACCTTCACAAAAACTGTCAGCACGCCCGATCACGCTGTTATCGCGCGTACTGGCATGACACTCGATGCAATTCTTCAGACTGTATTTTCCGTCGCGTATGCCTTGGTGTACTGTTTCATCGCGCTGCTGAAAAAGTACACTCATGTGGTTCTTGCGCATCCACTGCGGCTCTTCCACACACTGGCCGCCTTTGCCTATATCGAGCTTGGGCATGCCGTAACTTTCCGTGGCATCGGCAGATGCGCACATGCAGAGTGCCGCCAGCAGCGCGGTCAGTTTTAACATTTTGCTTACTCGCCCAGGCCCATCTGGATATAACCGGTTGGACATACTTCTGCGCAAATATGGCAGCCGATACACTTGTTGTAATCGGTATCAACATAACGCCCGAGGGTGGACTGATTCTTCTTCACGCGGAACACCGCTGTTTGGGGACAATACACTACACAGTTGTCACACTCGAAACACATGCCACAACTCATGCAACGTTTGGCTTCCGCCACGGCGTCTTCCTGGCTGAGCACGCCCAACCTGTCTTCAAAGTTACCTAACGCGGATTCCTTACTCAGGGTAGTGACGTTGCGTTTATTGCGCGCGACGATGGAGAAGTGCCCCAGAAACAGCTTGTCGTGCGGGATCACATAGCGATCCGACCGATTATCAAAGTTGTGTACCGCCATGTTGGAACTATCAGTGCCACGCAAAGGTTCGTGCGTTTCTTTGATTTCGAGACCTTTTTCCATCATTTTGCGCATCAGGTCGAATTGGTGCGCATCGATCTTGGGGCGTTTTTCCAAATCCTTGCCTTGCAAATAATTGTGTATGCCATCCGCTGCAATCGAGCCGTGACCGATAGCAGTGGTCAACAGATGCGGGCGTATGATGTCGCCGCCGGCGAACACGCCCTTCTGTCCGGCAACCAGATAGTTGCGATCTGTCGAGACCGCGCCCTTGCCGTTGTTGAATTCCTCCAGCCCTGTAAAATCGACCGCTTGGCCGATTGCAGACACAATCAGGTCAGCGGGAATATCCTCTTCACTACCCTCGATGTTTTTGACCTCTAGTTTTCCTCCAACAATCTTGGCTTCACATTGACTGACCCGTAGCGCTGTGGCGCGCCCATCTGGGCCGCGCACGATACCTATCGGCACCAGACCGCCGCGTATGGCGATACCTTCTGCGAGCGCTTGTTCTATCTCGTGCTTGTTTGCTTGCATCTTGTCGATAGCAAAAATCGAGGTCAGTGTCACTTCGGCACCCTGTTTGGCAGAAATTTCTGCCACATCATGCGCGATCTGGCCTGCGATGGCTTGCTCGAAATCTGTCGGTTTTGATTCCTCAAGGTGGCCTAAACGCCGTGCGACTGTAGCCACGTCGATCGAAGTATCACCGCCACCCACCACCACGACTCGCTTGCCAACGTGCTGGAGACGACCGTCATTAAACGCTTTAAGAAATGCAGTTGCTGTCACCACATTGGGCGCCGCGCTGTCCGCAAGTGGCAAGGCACGACCGGCTTGTGCGCCCATACCGAGGAAAACCGCATCAAAGTCCTTGCGGATTTGCTCCAGAGTAATGTCCGTTCCCACGCGACACTTCATACGGGTCTTCACACCCAAATCCGTAATGCGTTTGATTTCCGCATCCAAGACTTCTCGTGGGGTACGAAAACCCGGGATACCGTAGCGCATCATGCCGCCCAGATACTCGTGTTCATCGAATACAGTAACTTCATGCCCTTTCAGGGTGAGCTGATAAGCACAGGACAAACTGGCAGGACCACCACCGATGACCGCCACTTTTTTTCCGGTTGGCGTAGCGTTGGTATGATAGGCAAGGTTGTTGGTAATCCCATATTCGCCGAGGAAATGTTCCACCGAATTGATACCGACGTGGTCTTCCAGGGCATTACGATTGCATCCGGTCTCGCAGGGTGCCGGGCAAACCCGGCCCATCACTGACGGAAAAGGATTTGCTTCAGTCAAACGGCGAAATGCGTATTCCTGCCAAGGCATGGCCGGCTTGCCATCGGCGCCGACGGGCGGTTTTTCTGTGCCGCGCACGATGGCCAGATAGCCGCGGATATCCTCACCCGCAGGGCAACTGCCCTGGCAAGGCGGGGTTGACTGAATATAGGTCGGGCACTTGTCCGTAAAGCTCGCCTGCATGATTATTTTGCTCAAGGGACCTATTTTATTGTCGCCGTCTTTATAGCGGCGGAATGTGATTTTTTGAGTTGTTTCAGTTGTTGATGACATGGACTGCCTCCAGTGAATTACTATTTCGCGCCCAACTTGATCGCATTACTGACCAGCTGATGAACACCGCCTATCGTTCTTCTATCGAATCCATAGATGGGCATGATCTTGGTGAATTGCGCCTTGCAAATGGCGCATATGCACGCCATAAAATTGACCCCGTGTACGTCAGCCACTTGTTGTAACGCCTCCATGCGTGGCAATGCACCTTTGACGCGAAGATCCAGAAGATCGTCGGTCAACAGACCGCCACCGCCTCCGCAGCAAAAAGTTTTTTCGTGTGTGGTATCAGGATCCATCTCAAAGAAGTTATTGGCGACCGCCTTGATAATATTGCGCGGAATATCGAACTGGCCGCCGGGATAACCGCCCATGCCGGAGCCGCGCGCCACATTGCAGGAATCATGGAAGGTGATGATGTGCTTGTCGTTGGCTTCCTTGTCGAAAGACAGCGCGCCCTGTTCGATCATGTCCCAGGTGAATTCGCAAACGTGCATCGGCTGTTTGTAGCGATGGTCGAGCTGCTTTTGCAACATCATGGCGAACCGGTCGTTTGGATCCGCCCCGTCTCCCACGCCGATCAAGGTATTCAAAAAACTATAGGCAACGCGCCACGCATGACCGCATTCTCCGACCACGATACGTTTCACGCCCAATTCCAGCGCGACTTCCCGGATACGCATGGCGATCTTGCGCAGTTGCTCGTAATTGCCGATGAACATGCCGAAGTTGGCTGCCTCGGAAGACATCGAAGAAAGTGTCCAGCTGGTACCCGTAGCGTGAAAAACCTTGGCATAGCCGATCAGGCTATCGATATGTGGCTCGGCAAAAAAATCAGCCGAAGGTGTGATAAATAAAACTTCTGCACCCTTCACGTCTATCGGGAAACGCACATCGATTCCGGTGTCTTCCTTGACATCCTCTTCCAGCCCTTCCAGCGTATCTCTGAGTGCGGGTCCCGGCAGGCCGAGGTTATTGCCTATCTTGTGTACCTTGCCGATAATCTCGTTTGAATATTTCTGACCGTAGCCCACGGAATCGAGGATTTCGCGAGCCGCCATCGTAACTTCGGCGGTATCGATGCCATACGGGCAGAACACCGAGCAACGTCGGCATTCGGAACATTGGTGGAAATAGTTGTGCCATTCGTCGAGCACTTCGCGGGTCAAATCGCGGGCACCGACCAGTTTCGGGAATATCTTGCCCGGCAATGTGAAGTAGCGGCGGTAGACGCTGCGCATCAAATCCTGCCGCGCAACGGGCATGTTTTTCGGATCCTGCGTGCCGATAAAATAATGGCATTTATCCGAGCATGCTCCGCAATGCACGCAGCTATCCATATACACTTTGAGCGAGCGGTATTTGCCGAGCAGTTCGCCCATCTTGGCGATCGCCTGGTCATGCCAGTCGTCAACCAGCTCGCCGGGGAATCCCAGCGCCCCCTGAATCTTGTCGTTCGCGACATACGGGCCGCTGCCTTCCATCGCCCCCGGTTTCAAAGCCGGAATGATCGGAATAATGCGATAGGCCGGAGCGGTGACAGCTGCGCTCATTTTGCTTTACCTGCGTCATTGGATTCCATCAGCCTCGCCCAAGAAGAAATATGGCGCTTTTCGCGCGAGTTATCTGCCTGATTGCGGCCAGGCGAAAAAAATAATCCGGGAGCATGCAACAACTTGCTGATCGGAAAGATCATCAACAGCACCGCGACCAGAGACAGATGCATATAAAGTCCGATACTGGAAGGCAGAGTTTGCAAATCGAAATGCATCAGTCCGAGCATGAATCCCTTTACAGCTATCACATCGCCATGCACAACAAATCTCATCACCAGGCCGGAAACACCGATCACCAGGAACAGTGCCAGCATCAAATGGTCGGAGGGAGTGGAGATGTAGCGGATGCGCTCGACAAAAATGCGCCGCGCCCAAAGTCCGGCCACGCCGATCACCATGGTGATGCCGGCGTACATACCGAACGGTTGAATGAACGCTACCCAGGCCCAGACAGGCTCGGTGAAGTAACGCAAGTGACGCAACAGAACGAGGGCCAGGCTGGCATGAAACATCCACCCCAAGCCCCATGTCCATAAATTCGCTTTGAACAGGCTTTCAAACAGGAACACCTCGCGCATCATGCGCAACACGACCCCGCCGGTGGTAATGGGTGCCGGCGTGGTGGGTATTTTAAGCGGGGCGGGAGTGCGGGTATAAACGCCGATACGATAAAGCGTACCCACGACAAACACCAAGGTGGCAAAGTAAAACAGGATTGCGAAAAAGGTGCTCATCGTGGGTCAGTTGCGGAATATCCATTCAATTATCTGGTCAAATATCCGGATCAGACGCAACCGGTCGGCTTCGGCAATCCGGCGATCTTGCAAGCCTGCTTGCCTGGCCCGTAAGGGAACAAACCGTACAGATATTCGCTGTTGCCTTTGTCGGCACCCAGTTTTTTGCCGATCGATTTGGTCAACACACGGACTGCCGGCGCGATTTGATATTCCTCAAAATACTCACGCAGAAAATTGATGACCTCCCAATGCTGATCCGTCATGTCGACGCTTTCAGTTTTGGCGATGTAGTTGGCGATATCCTTATTCCAGTCAGGCAGGTTGACAAGATAGCCCTCTTCGTCGGTTTCATAAGATTTTCCTTCGACTTCGATGTTGGCCATAGTAATTCTCCTTAAATATGATAAAAATTAAAGCCAGGATTGGCAGTTTTTATTGGTCGTGGTGAGATCGACGAAACCACCGTAGTCCACAGATATTACACCTGCGATCATGCGATCCGCAAGTCCGCGCGCTTCAAGATCGGGCTGCAAAACATATATCTTGAAACGCGCCATCGCCTCGCGTACCTTACCCTCGAATGCACTGCCGGATGTGGCAGCATAGACCGCATCTTCGATAAGCAAAATATCCCCTGATTGGGCCACACGCAAGCAACTATCGAGGGAGCTGTTCGTCAGCGGAGATTTGTTGATGATGTGCAGCATTTGGTCATTCTCCATTAGAAACTCAAGACCACGTCTTGCTGATTCATCAATTCGCCCATTTCCTTGCAGCCCAGCACGATGACATCAACCAGCAGGTCGGCTTCGGTCAATCCTCGAGCCTCGAGGGATTCCTTTTCGACATAGAGTTTCTCGACATCGTATCCTTCCAGCGCGCGATAGGCAGGCGAGAAGTTTTTGGTTTCTATGCCCTTGGTCTGCTGACCCTTTTTCAATTGATAAACGCCGTCATCGAGGAATACCAGCGACACGTCCTGGTCAAAGGCGGCAGTGATCAGCACGACCTCCAGCGACTCGAGCGCATAAATCGTCCCATAAGGCGCTTTGCGATTGACGAACATGAATTTCTTGATGTTATTTTCTGCGCTCATGCCAGCCACCCTTAATCGCCAAACACGACCGTGCGGTCGGTCTGGATACCCGCTTCAGTCAGCTGGCCGAGGCCGGAAATACGAAAACCCTTAGCCAGATTTTCCTCTTTGATGCCGCGTCGCAAGGCAGCCGCGACGCAGACCACTAGATCCACGCCATGTTCCTCGTTGAGCTTGCTCCAACGATTCACAATATGGCGGTCATCCTGTGGTGGCTCGGTCAATTTCGAGGCGTTATTTACACCGTCGTGATAGAAGAACACGCGCCACACTTCATGGCCTTTCGCGATAGCCGCTTTACAGAACAAATAGGCCGTATCACTGGCTTGATGCTGGTAAGGCCCTTCGTTAACGACAATACCGAATTTCATGCGGCCGCTCCCGGTTAAAAGCGAATATGTGTGGAAGCATTGAACGTGGAGCGAGAACCGCGCCAATCGTCGATCAGATATTTGGTGAACGGCAACTCGGTCTTTTCAAAGAAGCGCGGCCAGCCGATACGCTCGATCCAATCCGCCATACGCTCCCAAGGACGGGCATCATCCTTGTACACATGCAATATCCGCTTCACCACCTCGTTGACTTCCGGCCATCTTGGCGGATTATTGGGCAAACCGGACGCGACCATCTTCATGAAAGTCGGTTTGCCGCGCGCGTTGGAATTCTTGCCACCCACCCAGATCGCCAGCTTGGAATATTCCGGATCATTGATCTGCATCGGCGGACAGGGTGGATAGCACGCACCGCAGCACATGCACTTGGTCTCATCGATTTCCAGGGAAGGTTTTCCATTCACCATGGCCGGACGTATCGCCGCGACCGGGCAACGCGCCACCACCGTAGGACGCTCGCACACGTTGGCGACCAGATCGTGATTGATCACCGGCGGCTTGGTATGCTGCACGATGATCGCAAGATCAGCCTGACCGCCACAGTTTATCTCACAGCACGACGTGGACAGATGCACGCGATTGGGCATTTCCTCGCGCTTGAATTCAACGATCAGATCATCCATCAATGCCTTGACCACTCCGGATGCGTCCGTACCTGGGATGTCACAGTGCAGCCAGCCTTGGGTATGGGCAATCATCGAAATGGAGTTGCCGGTACCACCCACCGGAAAACCGTGTTTTTCCAGTTCGGCGATCAGCGGATCGACCTTTTCTGCCTTAGACACCATGTACTCGATGTTGGAGCGGATCGTGAAGCGCACGTGACCTTCTGCGTACTTGTCGGCGATATCGCATAGCAATCGGATGGTTCCCACGTCCATTTGCCGCTGCGTGCCGGCGCGTATCGTCCAGATCTGGTCGCCGCTGTGTGCCACGTGACGCAGTACTCCGGGGCGGGGGCGATCATGATATCTCCACTTGCCGTAGTTCTTTATCATCAGCGGATGCAGATACTTCTTGTTGTCCGGCACCCCGGTTTCTTTTGGTTTGCGCTTTTGGGCTGGCTTTTCTTGAACGGCTTGGTTCATTTTATGTCTCCTCAGGCGGCTTGCTGCTTTTTGATTTGCTTGGCTTCTTTTTGGGCGTTGATCTTGGCGACTTCCTCATCCCAGCCATCGGTGCGGACATATGGATTGGTGCGGGGGGTGGAAACCATGTTCGGATCAACTTCGACTTCTACGCCTTCCAGGAAATTGATCAAACCGATACGCTCGATCATCTCGCCGGTACGCTCGTGTTCGAGCGCGTTTTCCGCGAAAAAGTCTATGGTGCGTTGTGCCAGGTCAACAAGTTTCTGCACTTCTTCTTCTGTTTCAAGTTTCATGAACGGAATGATGACCGTGCCCATCAAGCCACCTATCTTCAGCGTACTCTTGCCGCCGACCAGCACGCTTGCGCCCTTGTCCTTACCGGGAGCCAGCGCGCCCGTCATCACATTGATACAGTGCATGCAACGCACGCAATCGTGGTTGTCGATTTCTATTGCGTGGGTGTCGCTGATCGCAACGCTGGAGATGCTCGGACCGCTTTTGACATTCTTGATCTGCTTGAGTTGGAAGGTCTTGGTCGGGCAACGAGCCACAACGTCGTTCACCAACTCGTCCATGCCATGCTTGGCGAACCACTTCTTGGCCAGTTCCTCATCGGTGCGGATGTTGTCGCGCCAGGTGCCGATCACGGCCATATCGGCGCGCTGCACAGAATTCATGCAGTCATTCGGGCAGCCGGAGAATTTAAACTTGAACTTGTACGGCAAGGAAGGGCGGTGTATATCATCGAGAAAAGTGTTCAGCACACTGCGTTGTGTACTGGCTTCGTCGTAACAAGACTGTTCGCAACGCGCCGCGCCCACGCAAGACATCGAGGTACGCACTGCCGGGCCCGC
>JAYVKW010000133.1:0-12055 GCA_043768015.1 Gallionella sp. | reverse complement strand
GACAAATAGCAGGGGCACTGTCCGTCTGGTTCGACCGTAACGGGCAATGCCGACCCGTTATTTTTTATTGCCCCGGTCCAGACTTAAAGGGCCGCCGCCATGTATCACCACAAAAAGTATTCCGCCCATCATCGCCATGTTTTTCATGAAGTGGATCATCTGGTTTTGTGCCTGGTCCGGAGTCAATGCCCAAAAATTGTGGAAGAACAACGCGGCTAGTCCGGTGAATATTAATAATGCCGCTGCGGCCAAACGCGTCTTCCAGCCCAGCACCAGCATGATGCCGCCACCCAGCTCGACGATGATCGCGCCGATCGCAGCCAGCTGGGGCAGCGGCAGCCCCTTGCTGGCGATGTAGCCGACCGTGCCTTCAAAACCGGTGATTTTTCCGAATCCCGCAAATATAAAGATCAGTGCGATCAGGATGCGGCCTGCCAACGGGCCATAGTGATTCAATGCGTTCATGATTGATTCTCCCTGTTATGTTGCCGGTTAACAAAACGTCGTGGGACTTCATTTCGCGTCGGCCATGTGTCCTTCGCGAATATCGATGATAGCCTGATATGTCCCTTCTTTGGTGTTTATCAAGTAAGGACTTCACCCGGCGCCAAGACGGCCTTCCTGAAAATCTTTGATGGCCTGAAAAATCTCTTCTTTGGTGTTCATCACGAATGGCCCATGCTGCACGATAGGTTCGCCGAGGGGCTTGCCGACAACCAGGATGGCTTTGGCCGGGCCGGATGCGATCAACACCACACCGTCTGTGTGCGGCGTGTTGGCGAGTATGCCCATGCGGCTCTCTCCCAACAGCGTGCCGCCTACCGTAACCGCGCCGCGATAGACATAGATGAAGGCATTATGATTGGCTGGTATAGCCGTCGAGAACACGCTGCCTGCCGGCAAGTCGATATCGAGATACAGCGGCTCGGTGTCCTCGCGGGTCATCGCACCCGCAACGCCGTTGCTGGTTCCCGCGATCACGCGCACTGCCACGCCTTCCGCTGTCACGTATTCGGGAATCTCATCCTTCGGTATGTCACGATACCAGGCGGGAATCATTTTGCGCCGCGCGGGTAGATTCAACCACAGCTGGAAGCCTTCCATGACGCCGTCTTCTTGTTCCGGCATCTCGGAATGGATGATGCCGCGACCGGCGGTCATCCATTGCACACCGCCGTTCTGCAACAGTCCTGCGTTGCCGCTACTATCGCGATGGCGCATGCGACCGGCGATCATGTAGGTAATAGTCTCAAAACCGCGGTGCGGATGGTCCGGGAAACCGCCGATATAATCGCCGGGATCGTCACTGCGAAAATTATCGAGCATCAGGAACGGATCCAGCCGCTGTTGCAGATTCTGCGTGAGCACGCGGGTGAGTTTGACCCCGGCACCGTCGCTGGTCGGCACCCCGGTTACGATGCGTTCTATCGTCCGCGGTTGTGTGACGGCTTCAAGTTTGATTGCTTGTTTCATGGCTGCGCCCCTGTCCTATTTTTTACCTGACCCTGCCGATATAACACCAGAGGCAAATAAAGTCGGCGTAAATCTCAATGTTGTCGGCATTATAAAACCCCCGTGTGCGTCATACTTGCGTCAGAATAAATTGAAAATTTTGCAAGCTGATCATGCGCCTTCAAACTTTGTTCGTCTGCAATTGAACATAACTGCCGGGTCATTTTTTGCCGAAATCGGCGCAAGGGTCGGCGCGTGCTACACGCGGCGTGAACCAGATCACGTCGTAGGGGGCATCGCCCGAGGCGCTTTCTGTCTCATAGGTTTCGGGCGCGTCCCTGCCTGGAATGACTTCGACAAAGCCGATTGAAAAGATGCGAGCGGAAGGATCGCGCGCGGCAAGGTAGAGCGGTATGCCGACATCACGACGGGCGTGGCTGCTGCCGACGATGGCGACGACGCCGCGCCCGATACTCGATACGGCGGCATCTGCCATCAATGCATCGCGCAGCCGCTGGCTGCGGGTCAGCCCTGCGCGCAACTCATCCCGTATCTGGCCGCAGTGTGCTCCCCCGATATGCCTGAGCATGTAGTTCTGACGACTCTCGCTCCACACTTCCTCAACAGCCATACGTTTGAGCGCCGCCACGTCATAGGCGGCAAAACCCTGCCAAATGACCGGCTGTAGTTGCCGGCTTGAAATATTGGCGGCGATGACCGGCAGCTTGTTGTCGATAGCAGTGGCAAGAAACGGGCGATAGAATTTCCAGTCCGTGAACTTGATCAAGCCGGTTGCGGTGTTCAAGGCTTCGTCATGATTGCTGCCAGCCAGCGCCAGATCAAGGGCTGCCTGGTTTTCGCTGTCGAGCTGTTCCATCAACAACGCCGGGCGCGCGCCTGACCCGATGCGGGCTTTCAGCAGTTTCTGCTGGATGTCATGATGCTGCGGATTGTCATGCGTCTCGCCGAGCAGGAGGACGTTGGCCTGGTTGATCCTGGCAAGCAACGTGGCCTCATCGATGAAACTGCGGCTGTTCATGTCCCATATCTTGCCAATCAATGGATGGCCAACCAGCGGATGGTCGGCGTAGAGCGTGTTCTCGGCATGCACCAGACTTGCGAATAACAGCAAGGCAAAGGAAAAGTGAAGTTTGCTACTCGCGATGATTTTCATGCTTGAACGATGTCTCTTGTCCTGTGGTATCTATTGTCCTAGCGTGGCTGCAATCTCACGCTCAGCCGCCGCCCAATGCTCGTCCGAACGGCCTTGGAAACCATGCTGCTCGGCAATAAAGTAAGCGGCCGTCTCCACCATGCGATAGCGTTCTTCGGGGGTTGGCTTCGCTACCGTTTTCCGAGTGGCGGCTGGCTTTGCCTTGGTGGTCGCAACTTTTGTCTCGGGAGCTTTCGTCGCCGCAGCCTTCTTTTCCGGCGCTTTTTTCACTGCGGGTACTTTGGTTTTTTTCGGTTCTACCACTGCGGCCACAGTCTTTTTCGCCGCCGGTTTTTTCACCGCTGTTTTTTTCGCGGTTGCCGCTACCCCTGCTTTAGGGATCTTCGGTTTGCTGGCAATCGGGCTGCCTGCCTTTGCCGACGCCACTTTTTTTGTAGCCGGTTTTGTTTTTTGTTCAGTCATGTCAATCACCTCTTTGGCTCTGGGTTGGGGTGCTGATGGAACACGGGTTAAACGACTAGCCGATGAACAGCCTTGCATAGCCATCTGGCCAAATTGGCAAATTACGCCAACTAAGTCATGGGTTAACATCGGCAAGCCGGTTATGCTGCACAGGTTTACGTTGACCCGCATAGGACTTATCCGGCGCTCATTAAAGCCTGACCTGTTCGGAATGATAAGCATGTCGTCTGTACCGGTCAACCGGTTAAGGTTAATATCCAACCACGGCCAATTATTTTTCTGGCATTTTTGACATCGTGATGAGGGGATCGGTCTGATGACCACTTTGGAAACCTGGGAGCTGCTGAGTTATGTGGTGACGGTGATCGGCCTGCCGCTGGCGATTGCCGTATTCATCTTTGAGCAACGCAAAGAGCGCGACAACGAGGAAGAGGAGGTCTATCAATTGCTCTCCGACAACTATCAGGAGTTCCTCAAGGTCGCGCTGGAGCATCCCGACCTGCGTTTGTTCGCCAGCGAAGAAACGCAGGCGCTCTCGCAGGAACAGCGCGAGCGCATGTTCATCATCCTCAGCATGTTGATCTCCTTGTTCGAGCGTGCTTACCTGCTGCTCTACGAAGACAACATGACGGAAAAGCAATTGCGCCGCTGGCGTTCCTGGGAAGACTACATGGGCGAATGGTGCAACCGCGCCGATTTCGGCGCTTCGTTGCCCGCCCTGCTGCGCGGCGAAGACCCCGAGTTTGCCGATTACATCCAGAAACTCGCGGCCAGCACTCCGGTTGCGTAGCGCCAAACAGAAAGGGATGTCATGCTGACGGTACTGGTTATCAATTCCAAGGGTGGCTCAGGGAAGACCACCTTGACCACCAATCTTGCCAGTTACTATGCCAGCAAGAAAGTCCGGACGGCGATCATGGACTACGATCCGCAGGGTTCGAGCATACAGTGGCTGCGGGTGCGTCCCGATGATGTGCAGAAGATCCATGGAGCCAACGCCGCCCCGGCTAAGGGCGCCACCCCCTTGCGTAGTTTGCATGCATGGGTTCCTGCGGAAACCGAGGTCATGATCATCGATGCGCCTGCCGGAGCGAAAGGTCTGTTGCTGCAGGAACTGGTGCGCAAGGCTAACTTTATCGTGATCCCGGTCGCGCCCTCTCCGATTGATATTCATGCCACCGCCGATTTTATCAAAGAGCTATTTCTGTTCGGCGGCGCGCGCACTTCCAAGGCGAAGATCGCAGTGGTTGCCAACCGGGTGCGCAACTCTTCCTCTTCTGTCTACGGGTCACTGGAGCGTTTCCTCAATTCGCTGAAACTGCCTTTTCTCACCAGCATCCGCGATTCGGACAACTATCTCCAAGCCGCCGAAAAAGGTTTGGGTGTATTTGAGATGGATGAGGTAGCCACCGTTGCGGAAAGACGCGAACTCATGCCTATCTTGAAGTGGTTGAACGGGCAATTTCCGAACAGATTTGGATCGCGCATCGAAGACAAAGCCTCAAGCCTCGAAGGATCAAGAAAGTTTGCGGCATTTCGCGTGGGTACGCAGAACATCACCACCCTTAGCGCCACGGGCAAATTCAAGAATTACTCCTGACTTTGCCGAGTGCAATGGGCAAGAATCACAATGTATTTATTCCAGCAGAAGCAAGTGATGCCGACCCCATGAATTATTATGGGCAGCCATTTAGATGGAGTGCCAACCGTGATTTAGAAACAGCGCAAGTAAAATAATTCACTTCAATTCTTTTGTAACATTTAACTCTGATTGGGATTTACGAGCCGCAACTTAGAGGAGACCAGCATGACTGATACCGTACCTATGGCAACAATCATTGAGGCAATTACTAACAAAACGTTGGATTACGCTCTTCTTCTGGCTGCCATCGGCACTTTGTCGATGGCTTTCATCGAACTGATCAAAGGGCTGACTGCCTTCCGTCGCCACTTTCATCGGCGAGAGGTGGTACGGTGGATGCCAAATCAAGATTGTCGCCTTGAATTGCTCGCGCTCGCTGCTGGCGGCAAGCAGAATGCTGACGTACTTTTTGATCAGCCAACCGAGCGCATGCTGGGGCAGATCCAGTCTGCAGCCAATCTATCGCTGGAATATCCTGAACGCTACCCTAATACCTATACGTTCTTTACCCGGGAAGATTTACATTTTTTAACACTGGCAGAACAAGAAAAACCCGATATGACTAGCGATAGCGAATTGTGGGCAAAATTCGCGACACACATGGCACGCAAAGGCTTTATGGCCGACGAAGCACAGCAGGAAACCGAGAGTCGTGCCGCACAACAAGCAAGGGTACGTCTCGGTAATCTCATCGCACGCCGACTCGACATGTTCCAAAACCGTACCCAATACCGCTGGGCGCGACTCAACCAGTTATTCTCCATCATCATCGGCGCAACATTGACCGCCTACGCACTGGTCAACACCAACAAGGTCGATAGCCCAAAAGATTTACTCGCACTTGTGCTGTTGTCGTTGTTGGCAGGTATGCTGGCACCTTTCGCCAAAGATGTGGTCGCCGCCATTAGCGGCCTGCGCGCCAAGGCCTGACCATGGCTGAAGTGCAGCGAGTCACGTTTTCCTACCGCGAACATCCGGTGGGCGGGGAGGTCAGCGCACAGCCGGCAATATCCGACGAGAACGCGGTCAAACAGGCGCAACATCTAGTCATATTGATCCATGGCTATAACAACGACGCCCAAGCAGCCAAGCAAGCCTATGACGGTTTTCACGCGCGTCAGCGGGACCTGGCTGGCGGTGCGCGGTATGGCATCGGGCTTACCTTTGTCGAAGTGTATTGGCCTGGCGATGCCGCATGGGGCTTCGCCTCGTTTCTTTTTTACATGGGCAGCATCAAGCGTGCGATACAGACCGCCGGACTGCTTGCCGCTTACCTTGCCGGAAACATAGGCAACCTGGTGCGCATCGACATCGTGGCGCATTCGATGGGTTGTCGTCTGGCGACCGAATTACTGCGAGCCCTGGTGAATCAGCCAATCACGCCGCAGATTGAGCGCATCGTCTTCATGGCCGGAGCCATCCCGACGTTCATGCTTGAGCAACGCAACCCGCCCCGCCGCCTGCGCCCCTCCTACGATCAAATGCTGCGCGATGGCGCGCGCAGTCTTTACTCTGGCGCCGATAGGGTGCTGGCATTGGCGTTCCCCGCCGGGCAGAGCCTTGCACCCGGAGAGGAAGGTTTTCTGCCCACCGCACTTGGACATGCCCAGTGGACCGATCCCACCATACCGAATAATCTAGATCAACAACAAAATCCGGGCGCCGGGCACGGCGATTACTGGGGCTGGAACGACAAACCCAAGCCGCTGCAATGCGCAACTAAAGCCGCCGAGGAAGTGCGCAGCTATTTGCAATTCCCTTCGGCAGGCAGCCGCTCGATCAACCAACGGCCGCTGGCGGAAAACACCATCCTTGAAGCGCGCAAAAACGAAACACAGCGTGAAATCATAGTGCGAGATATTCCGGTATATGCATAGCCACGCGCACATTGCGACGAACCATCTTTGCGCAGTCGCGATGAATCGTGGTCTGCCCCTGATACTGAGGCCAACTACCAAGACCATGCCTATGCATATCCGCTTGTAGGAAGTAATAATGGCAGATTGTTGAGTCAGTAAGTGCCAAACGCGGACATAGAAATGATAAGAAAACAGGCGTGGACTATGACCGCTATGTGCCACAACCGGACGGCCGAGAAATTTTTCCATCGCGGTCGTTCATCATGATTAGGCGGCCCTTTTTGAATTGACTTTATACGGCATTGCCGTATAATCTGTACATGCTCACCATCGCAGAAACTGAAATCTTTAGTCGATACGTTACTGACTATTGGACGGAAGAGGAACGCGGCGAATTCGCCGCTTGGGTTGCAGAGCACTATGATGCTGGTGACGTGGTGCGGGGATCTGGCGGTTGCCGAAAAGTTAGATGGTCACGCAAAGGAACTGGCAAAAGAGGCGGGGTACGCGTCATTTACTACAACATGCTTGAGGTTGGAATTATTTGGCTGTTGCTGATTTACGCAAAGAACGAACACGATAATATCCCAGCCCATATATTGAAAGCAATAAAGGAGAAAATTAAATGACCATGACAACAAAAGAATTGCAAAAACGTGATGCGAAGCGCGACCTTGGTGCCGAACTCCTGGAATCCGTAGGGCAAATGAAATCTGGCCGTGCCGGAAAAATCCATAAGGTTGCAATACCCCCTGTTGTATCAGCTCGAATGAAATCTGGCCTACCTCAATCAGCTTTTGCGAAGTTGCTCGGTGTTTCCATACGCACTCTACAAGATTGGGAGCAAGGTCGCCGTGAACCTAGTGGCGCGGCTAAAACACTTATTGCTATCGCTGAACGCAGACCAGAAGTCCTTATGGAAGCAGTTGTTTAGTGGTCGTGGCTGTGGATGCATGATCGCTTTGGGTATGGCTATCATCATGGTTTAGAAAGTAGATTTATACCTCTAGTTGAATCGATCTCCGAGGAACCGCTTTAGGAAGCAGAATCTGGATGATTGTTATGCAGGTCAGTGTCGGAAGCAGACGCACATGGGCAGAGCAAACACACTAATAAGTTCCAATCAGTTACAAAAAGGTAGCGAGGACCCCGCGCTCTAATTACACCTGCCGTTGGCGTAACGCCACGCGCTTGAGATAAGCCTCGCGCGCGATCTGCACATCTTCCAGAAAGTACGGCAGCTCTTTCAGCAGCATCGCTTGCGGGCCGTCCACCAATGCCTTGGGCGGGGCGGGGTGGAAATCCACCAGCACCATGTTCGCGCCGGCCACTATTCCTTGCGCTGTCACATGCATCATGTCGAGTATGCCGTCCGGTGAAGCGGCGCGCGAGCCGACGGAATGCGACGGGTCTATGCATACCGGCATGCGCGTCAGGCGCTTGACCACCGGCACATGCGAAAAATCCACGAAGTTGCGGTGCGGATCGCCCATGTTGGTCTTCATCCCGCGCAGGCCGAACACCACATTGCGGTTTCCCTCGGAAGCCAGGTATTCCGCGGCGTTCAGCGACTCGTCCAGCGAGATGCCGAAACCGCGCTTGAGCAGGATAGGCATCTCGGTTTGCCGCCCGACGATTTTCAGCAACTCGAAATTCTGCGTGTTGCGCGTGCCGATTTGCAGCATCACGCCGGTAGGATTGCCGGTCGCATGCAACGCTTCTTTGATTTCGTTGAGATGCGATTCGTGGGTGATTTCCATCGCGATCACCTTGATGCCGTATTTGCCCGCCAGCTCGAACACATAGGGCAAACAATTCCTGCCGTGCCCCTGAAACGCATACGGGCTGGTGCGCGGCTTGTATGCGCCCATGCGCGTGCATACCTGACCGTTGTCGCGCAACGCCTTGAGCATGAGTTCGACATGCTCGCGGTTGTCCACCGCGCACAATCCGGCGAACACGTTCAGCGTGTCCTGCCCGAAGCGCACACCGTTGTATTCAAAATGGGTGGGGCGCTGGTCATCCTTGTGCCGCCCCAGGATGCGGTACTCTTCGGACACCCTTACTGCGCGCTCCACGCAGGGCAGGCTTTGCATGTCTTCAATATCCAGCGACTTGGTATTGCCGATCAGATAGATTTCCGTCAGCGATTTTTCGCTGCCGCGCTCGACATGCACGCGGGTCTGGATGCCCGGTAAAGTTGCCAGATGCGCCAGCAACTGCTGGTAATCATGGGCTTGTTCGGAGACGTTGGAACTCAGAATCAGAATCATTTTTATTGTCCATTACTAAGGTTAAAACTACCGGCTTCAGTTTTGGTAGGGTGCGCATAGCGCACCCTACAGGATGGTTTATCCCCGGAAATTATTCTCGGCAGTTATTTGCCCAACAAAATGTCTCGCTGCGCAGGCCATTGCTCCAATGGTTCGCGCGCAAAACCGCTCTTGGCGAACAACACCCAGCGGCCGATCACGTAGCACACCAAGATATTGGCATGCGCGCCTACATCCACCGCCTCACCCATTTCCCCTTGCGTGGCGGCCATGCGCAGCGATTGTTTGAGCGTAGCTTCGATGCGATCCAGCAATTGATTGATGCGCTGCTGCAAACGCTCATTCTCATTCACCAGCGCATCGCCGATCAGTACCCGCGTCATACCGCGATTTTTTTGCGCGAAGCTGAGCAACATCAACATAATCTCCTCGGCTTGTTTCAACCCGCTTTTTTCTTCCAGGGTAATTTTGTTAATCAGGCCAAACACGGTTTGCTCGATAAATTCAATCAAACCTTCGAACATCTGCGCCTTGCTGGCGAAATGGCGATAAAGCGCTGCTTCGGAAATATCCAGCCGCGCCGCCAATGCCGCCGTGGTGATCTTTTCACCCTTGGGCTGTTCCAGCATCTCCGCCACGGTTTGCAGTATTTGTAATTTTCGCTCGCCCGGTTTGCTTGCCATATCGCCCCCTTTAGTTCAAACGATGCAGTGCTTTGGGCAACTGCATTACATCACGAATTTTTACATCTACATACGATGAATTCTGCTGACCTGAATTCACCCACACTGTGCGCATCCCCAGCCGTTTCGCCTGCCGCAGATTCTCCAGGCTATCTTCGATCATCACACATTGCGGCGCCTTCACCCGGTGCCTTTTCAGCAAACGCATAAAACCGAAGCTATCCGGCTTGGGGCGATAACGGGTGTGTTCCACTGCCATTACATCGTCAAACAAATCGTCCACCCGCAACAGCTTGAGCACCGCATGCGCGTAGTGTTGCGGCGCATTTGAAAACACCACTTTCTTGCCCGGTAACGCTTTCAACACATGGCGCAAGCGCGGTTCGCGCAGCACCATCCGGCCAAGCTCAGGAAACTGGTGCGTACACCACAAAAAATGCTCCGGATCGGTGCCGTGATGACGCATCAGGCCGCTTAACGTCGCGCCATAGCGATGCCAGTAATGCAAGCGCAAGGCGTTCGCCGTCGCTTCGTCCAGTTGCAGGTACAGCTGCAAATACGCAGTCATGCTGCGATTGATGTGCGGAAAGATATGCGGACTCGCGTTATGCAGCGTGTTGTCCAGATCAAAAATCCACAGCGGAGCGGCCACGCCCTATTTACTTTTAATTAACGTGCCCACGCCCTCGTGGGTGAGAATTTCCAGCAACAGCGCATGCTGCACCCGGCCGTCGATGATGTGTACAGCACGCACCCCGCCGCGCGCCGCATCCAGTGCAGAAGCAATCTTGGGCAGCATCCCGCCGGACAATGTGCCGTCTGCGACCAGATCATCAATTTGTTTCGGGGTTAAACCGGTCAGCAGTTTGCCGTCTTTATCCAGCACCCCCGGCGTGTTGGTGAGCAACACCAGTTTTTCGGCGCGCAACACTTCCGCCAGTTTGCCGGATACCACGTCGGCGTTGATGTTCAGCGTCTCGCCATCCGGCCCCACGCCGATCGGTGCGATGACCGGAATGAAATCGCCGGAATCGAGAAAGGAAATGATCGCCGGATCTATTTTGCTGATGTCGCCGACCAGCCCGATGTCCAGCATCTTGCCTGGCTCGGTGGCGCTCTCCAGCATCAATTTTTCCGCACGGATGAATGAACCATCCTGGCCGGTCAGCCCGACCGCCTTGCCGCCACAACGGTTGATCAGATTGACGATGTCCTTGTTGACCTTGCCCAGCACCATTTCGACCATATCCATGGTCTCTTCGTCGGTGACGCGCATGCCCTGGATGAACTCGCCCTGCTTGCCCACGCGCTTGAGCATCTCGTTGATTTGCGGGCCGCCGCCATGCACCACCACCGGATTCATCCCGACCAGCTTGAGCAACACCACGTCGCGCGCGAAGCTCTCCTGCAAGGCCGGATCGGTCATGGCGTTACCGCCGTATTTGATGACGATGGTTTTATCAAAAAATCGCTGGATGTAAGGCAACGCCTCCGAGAGCACACGGGCTTTGATTTCAGCGGAAGCAGCGGTAAGCGGCATGATTATCCCTAATTATATTTGCCGCGAATTTTACACCAGAAGAAAATTTTCAGGGCTGAAAATAAATCGGGCGGCGCGCACCGCCTGAGGTTTCAACGAAGCCAACGCTCACTCAGTAATGTAGGGTGCGTTTACGCACCGGCTGGCGATGGTGCGTAAACGCACCCTGCAAAACCTACCGCGCAGCGTTCAACGGCCTCACTTCGGCCTTGGTCTCGACTTTCACCATGCCTTTGTTTGCCACTTTGATGTTCAGCGTCAACGGCACGCTTTCACCCGCCTTGAGCGGAGCATTCAGCCCGGTCAGCATCAGGTGATAGCCCCCCTCGCTGAGATTCACGCGCTTGCCGGCCGGCAGTTCTATAGCTTCCACTTCATGCATTTTCATCATGCCGCTATCATGCGTCATGCTATGCAGTTCCACCGTTTTGCAAGCCGCGCTGGACACCCCAAGCAATGTCGCGGCCTGTTTGCTGGTGATGGTTAGATCCATTCCCGCCGCATCTTGTCCGGGGGCGGTGGCACGAACCCACGCATTTTCAACTTGAATGTCGCCGGCGTAAACGCTGGCACTCATCAGCAGGGCTGCCAGCAACCCGCCAAACCGATACGAATTAGTCATGATGATTTATCCTTTAGCTTAAGGGCACCTCTAAAAATCCAAACCCCGTCGCGATGCTGCGTTGCTCAAAAAATTTTAACGCTTACATATCAAACATATGCGGCGCGCTAAAATTTTTCTCGCGCCTTGCCTGGCTTATAACCAGCCACTTGGTTGTTGTTCTTTGACAACCTAGTGGAATGGCTAGTAGTTACATCAGGATTTTGAATTTTTAGAGGTGCCCTTAAAGAAATTATGAGCGGCGGATTATACGCGGCAGATGAAACGCGCGGTTTGCTATCCCTGCCAGGGTCACGCGACTATAATTGCGCCCTCAAAATATTCTCTTGCATTATGAAGCTCATTTTA
>JAYVKW010000132.1:0-2856 GCA_043768015.1 Gallionella sp. | reverse complement strand
ATTTCCCCGTTTACATTAAGCCGTAGCCGGATGCGCCGCCTGCGGCGTTTGCATCGCAAGCTGGCGGTGATGGACGGTGAAGTGGCTTTTATCGGGGGCTTCAATATTATTAATGACGCGTCCGGACAGGATGCTTTTAATCCGCCGCGCCTCGATTACGCAGTGCGAGTGCAAGGTGTGGTGGTCGGGGAGATTCACGCGGCCATGCGGCATTTATGGGCTTTGGTGTCGTGGGCCAGTTTTCGCCGGCGCAGCAAGGAAATCCGGCGCTTTGTTTTGGAGCGCGCCAAGCGCGCGGTTGTGCCGGGCATCACGCTGGTATTGCGTGATAATTTTCGTCATCGGCATGATATTGAAGGCGCTTACCTGCGGGCTATTGCCGGCGCGCAACGCGAAATCATTATTGCCAGCGCTTACTTTTTGCCCGGACGCGTGTTTCGCCTGGCACTGATACAAGCCGCGCAACGCGGTGTCCGTGTCGTGTTGCTGTTGCAAGGCAGGGTCGAATATCGCTTGCAGCACTATGCGACGCATGCGCTCTATGACCAATTACTGGCGGCGGGTGTCGAGATTTACGAGTATCAGCCCAGCTATCTGCACGCCAAAGTGGCCGTGGTCGACGGACAGTGGGCAACGGTGGGCTCCTCCAACATTGACCCGTTCAGTTTGTTGCTGGCACGCGAGGCAAATCTGGTGGTGCAGAATGCCGGATTCGCCGGAGAATTGCGCGCAAGTTTGTTTGCGGTCATTGCCAACGATGCGACTCGTATCGGGGATGGATATGATGCGTCGCGCAACTGGATGGACAGGCTGGTCGCGCGCATCAGTTACGGGATCGTGCGCTGGTTGATCGGAATGCTGGGCTACGGCAAATCGATCTGAGCCATTTATTCTCTCTGCACCCGCGCAGAGCCGGACTGAATGACCACATGAATAACGGCATTGGCTTGCCTTCTTCCCGCCTTACCTAACCGTGCCCGCGCTATAATCCGCCCCTGTCATTTCCGTCATCCCGATATGCGCCCTTCCCCGATTCAACCTTCGAATAATACTAATCGCGCCGATTGGCAGACCCTCCGTTCCCTGATTCCCTATCTCTTGGAATTCAAGTGGCGGGTGATTGTCGCGATGAGCCTGCTGATATTTTCCAAGCTTGCCAATGTGTCCGTTCCGCTGGTGCTCAAGGAAATCATTGATGCGATGGATAAGAGCAAGGCTGTGCTGGTGGTGCCGCTTTTCCTGATTGTCGGCTATGGGGTGTTGCGTTTATTCAGCACGCTGTTCGGCGAATTGCGCGATGCGGTGTTTGCCAACGTGACACAGCGCGCCATCCGGCGAGTGGCTTTACAGGTGTTCGAGCATCTGCACAGCCTGAGCTTGCGCTTTCATCTGGACCGGCAGACTGGCGGCGTGTCGCGCGACATCGAACGCGGCACGCGCGGGATCGGCTTTTTGCTGAATTTTACGCTGTTCAACATCTTGCCGACGCTGCTGGAAATCGGGCTGGTGGCGGCGATTCTGCTCAAAAAATACAGCGTGTGGTTTGCCGTGATCACCTTCATCACGCTGGTGATTTATATTGCCTTTACCCTATTCATCACCGAGTGGCGCATGGTGGTGCGGCGCACCATGAACGACCTGGATTCCAAGGCCAATACGCGCGCCATCGACAGCCTGCTCAATTACGAGACGGTGAAATATTTCGGCAACGAGCAATACGAGGCGCACCGTTATGACCACCACATGGAGCACTGGGAAACCGCTGCGGTGCGCAATCAAACTTCGCTGGCGCTGCTCAATTCCGTGCAGAGCGTCATCATCGCCATCGGTATCACCGCGCTGATGCTGCTCGCCGCCGATCAGGTGGCCAAGGGCAAGATGACGGTGGGCGACTTAGTGCTGGTCAATGTGTTCATGATCCAGCTCTACATGCCGCTGCATTTTCTCGGTTTCGTGTATCGCGAGATACGCCACGCGCTGGCGGATATGGAAAAAATGTTCAGCCTGCTGCATGAGGATCGCGAGATCGCGGACGCGTCAAATGCGTCATCCTTGCAAGTGGGCAGCGCGGCGGTGCAATTCGAGCAAGTCAGCTTTGCTTATGCGCCCGACCGGCAGATTTTGTTTGACGTGAGTTTTGCCATTCCGGCGGGACATACGGTGGCGGTGGTGGGGTCGAGCGGAGCCGGCAAGTCCACGCTATCGCGTTTGTTATTCCGCTTCTATGATGTGCAGCAAGGGCGCGTTTCCATCAACGGCCAGGATATCCGCGAGGTGACGCAAAGCAGCCTGCGTGCGGCGATAGGTATCGTGCCGCAAGACACCGTGCTGTTTAACGATACGATTTACTACAACATCGCGTATGGCCGCCCCGGTGCCACGCGCGAAGAAATTATTGCCGCCGCGCAGTCGGCGCATATTCACGATTTCATCGAGTCCTTGCCGCAAGGCTATGACAGCATGGTGGGCGAGCGCGGCTTAAAATTATCTGGCGGCGAGAAACAGCGCGTGGCGATCGCGCGCGCGATTTTGAAGAATCCGGCGATATTGATTTTCGATGAGGCGACTTCCGCGCTCGATTCAAAATCGGAAAAAGCGATCCAGGCGGAGTTGCGTGCCATTGCGCAAAATCGCACCACGCTGGTGATCGCGCACCGCTTGTCCACCGTGGTGGATGCCGATCAGATTCTGGTGATGGAAAAGGGAAAAATTGTCGAGCGCGGGACGCATCGCGAATTGTTGGCACTGAACAAGCTTTATGCGCAAATGTGGAATCTTCAGAAACAGGAAGAGCATGCGCAGCCTGCTTATTGATTTATATTGAATTTAGGGTATGCTTCGCAGTGTTATTGAGTC
>JAYVKW010000131.1:0-9789 GCA_043768015.1 Gallionella sp. | reverse complement strand
ACGCCCGGCGCGGCTTTCCTGAACGCGGCGAATCACACGAGTAAGTGGCACGCCAGCCATGAGTAGCGCCTGCGAAGCCAGCATCACGCTGCCTTCCGTCACTTCCGCCACCACTTCAGCCGCCCCGGCTTTTTTAAGCTCTGCTATGTGAGCATCGTCAGTCGTACGTACCACCACCGGCAGATCAGGGCGCATTTGATTCACATGGTGCAAAATCTTGAGTGCGGAATGTTTATCGTTGTAGGTAATCACCAATGTTTTTGCCCGCATCAGCCCGGCGGCCAGCAACACTTCAAGTTTGGCGGCGTCACCATACACAACATTTTCTCGCGCTAATGTCGCCTCATGCACGCGGCGCGGATCAATATCGAGCGCAATGAATCGTAAATTTTCCTGGGCCAAAAAGCGTGACAACGCTTGTCCGCTACGTCCATAACCACAAACAATAATGGGGGCGTCCGTGGCCATACTTTTCACTGCGATCTGATGTATCAGTACGGCGCTATCCATCCATGCCGACGGAGAAAGCCGCCGCACAATGGCTTCAGCATGTTGTATCAAAAAGGGCGCCCCCAGCATGGAAATCAGCATGGCCGCCAACACGTTCTGCATCACTTCCGCAGGCAACAAATTCACCCCGCCCGCCAAAGTCAGCAGCACGAAACCGAATTCACCCGCTTGCGCCAACCCCAGGCCGCTGCGAATCGCCGCACCCCAATCACCGGCGAACCAGCGCGCCAACAGCGCCACCACCACCGCCTTGAACGGCAGCAGGATGAGCAATACCAGCAATACCCAGCCGAATCCCGCAATCACGCTGCCGAGGTCCAGCATC
The DNA here is from genome assembly GCA_043768015.1 of Gallionella sp. Taxonomy (GTDB): domain Bacteria; phylum Pseudomonadota; class Gammaproteobacteria; order Burkholderiales; family Gallionellaceae; genus Gallionella. The sequence continues at coordinate 8,954 of JAYVKW010000131.1, read as the reverse complement.
ATGCCGATAGTGACGAAGAATAAACCGAGCAGCACATCGCGGAACGGCTTGATGTCCTCTTCCACCTGAAAGCGATATTCGGTTTCGGAGATCAGCATCCCGGCGACGAATGCGCCCAGCGCCAGGGAAAGCCCGGCCAGCTCGGTGATATAGGCCAGGCCCAGCGTGAACAGCAACACGTTGAGCATGAACAGCTCGGAAGATTTTTGCAACGCAACCAAATGGAACCACGGACGTAATAGCCGCTGCCCAAAAATCAGCAGGGCAGCCAACACCAGGGCAGCCTTGAGCAAGGCGAACCCGAGCGTGGCATAAATGTGCTCCCCGCTGCTGGCCAGCGCCGGGATGATGATGATGAGCGGCACCACGGCCAGATCCTGGAACAGCAGCACGCTCATGATTTTCTGACCGTGCGGCAAGTTCAATTCGGCGCGTTCGACCAGCATCTTGCTGACAATCGCGGTGGAGGACATCGCCAGCACGCCGCCCAACGCCAGCCCGGCGCGCCAATCCAGCCCGAAGAACAGCGAAGTGAGCATGACCAGCAAAATGGTCGCCACCACCTGCGCGGTGCCCAGGCCGAACACCAGGCGCTGCATGCTGCGCAGCCGTGCCAGACTAAATTCCAAGCCGATGCTGAACATCAGGAACACCACGCCGAATTCAGCCAGATGGCGGGTTTCCGGCGCATCGGGTATCCAGCCCAGCGCATGCGGCCCGATCAGGATGCCTACCAGCAGATAGCCCAGCATCGCCGGCAAGCGCAGAATGCGGCACAGCACCACCACGCCCACGGCGACCGCAAGCAGAATCAGCAGGAGATGTAATGAGTTAGTCATGTGCGTGTTCGATCAACATTGTCACCATGTCCGGATAATGCCCTAAGTTGCGCGTGCTTTCAAAATTTTGGCAAAATTTTGGCAAAATTTTCTTGGCAAAATTTCTCTTTGCCAAAATTTTACTGCGAATCGGACGCACTGCTATAATCCAATTCCATGAATAAAATCCTCTCCGCCTCGCCACACGCGCTCGTCCTCGCCCGCGAAGTGTTAAACATCGAAGCCGCTGCCGTGCAAGCACTCGCTACACGCCTCGATGAAAATTTCTTGCACGCGCTGGATGTCATTCTGCGCTGCGAAGGCCGCGTCATCGTCAGCGGCATGGGCAAATCCGGGCACATCGCGCGCAAGATCGCCGCAACCCTGTCCAGTACCGGCACCCCCGCCTACTTCGTGCATCCGGGCGAGGCCAGCCACGGCGACCTCGGCATGATTACCGGCGCAGATGTCATCATCGCGCTGTCGTATTCCGGCGAGAGCCAAGAGTTGATGACCATCGTGCCGGTGATCAAACGCCAAGGCGCAAAACTCATCGGCATGACCGGAAATCCCGCGTCCAGCCTGGCCAAGTTTTCCGATGTGCATCTCAATGCCGCAGTGGATAAAGAGGCTTGCCCGATGGGTCTGGCGCCCACGACCAGCACCACGGCGGCACTGGCATTGGGCGACGCGTTGGCGATGGCACTGCTGGATGCGAAAGGCTTCGGCGCGGAAGATTTTGCCCGTTCCCACCCGGGCGGCAGTCTGGGGCGGCGTTTGCTCACCCGTGTGCGTGATGTGATGCGTAGCGGCGAACGCCTGCCTATGGTAAATTTGGACGCGATGCTGGGCGACGCGATTCTGGAAATATCGAAAAAAGGCGTGGGCATGACCGCGATTGTGGATGCCGAACAGCACGTGCTGGGCATTTATACCGACGGTGATCTGCGCCGCACGCTGGCAAAGAAACTGGATTTCAATGCCACACCGATACGCAGCGTGATGTCTGCCAACCCGCGCCGCATCAATCCGGACAACCTCGCCGCCGAGGCCGTGCAGATGATGGAGCAATTCAACATCAGCCAGATGCTGGTGGTGGATGAACAAAACAAACTGGTCGGCGCTCTCAATATGCACGACCTGCTGCATGCAAAGGTAATCTAGACAGTTATTAGTCGTAAGACGTAAGTTGGTAGTTGGTGTTGCCTTTAACTTACGACTACAGACTTACGTCTTACGTCTATTTTAGGGGAAAGTCATGCTGACAAGCCGCGCAAAATTGGTACGCCTGATCGCTTTTGATGTGGATGGTGTGATGACCGACGGCGGATTGTATTTTTCCGATTCCGGAGAGGAATTCAAACGTTTCAATTCACTGGATGGGCAGGGACTGAAAATGCTGCGCGCCAGCGGAGTAGAAGTAGCCATCATCACCGGACGCACCTCGCGTTGCGTCGAAGCGCGCGCGAAAAATCTTGGTATCACGCATATCTACCAGGGTGTGGAGCACAAGTTCGAAGCCATGGTCGACCTGCTCGATAAGCTCAAACTTTCGCGTGATGCCGCCGCTTATATGGGCGATGATGTGGTTGATCTCACGGTGATGCGCCATGTCGGTTTGGCGATCAGCGTACCTGAATCACCGCTACTGGTGCGCAAACATTCCCACTATGTCACGCAACGCGGTGGCGGGCATGGCGCGGTGCGCGAAGCCTGCGAGTTGCTCATGTCGGCACAAGGCACGCTGGATGCGCAACTTGCGCCCTATTTGCAATGACTTTTGCCTCCCGTGCCCGCTACTGGCTGCCGCTGGTGCCATTACTTGGTTTACTGGGAGCCACCTATTGGCTGAACCAGCAGGTGCTGCCGGAACCGGCCAAGCCTGACAGCAACAAACGCCACGACCCTGATGCGATTGTGGAAAACTTCTCCGCGACCAAGCTGAATGAGCAGGGTGTGCCAAGTTTCGTCATGGCTGCAACAAAAATGCTGCATTACCCGGATGACGACAGCACGTCACTGGAAACGCCGCGTATTACCCTATTATCCGCCGGACAACCGGCCATACATGTCATCGCCAAGCGCGGCACCATCTCCAGCAAAGGCGATGAAGTGTTCCTGCACGACGCTGTCGAAGTACTGCGCGAGGCAAGCGCTCAACAAGATGGACTTACTATGCGAACCGAATATCTGCGGATCGTCCCGGATCAGAATTTGGCGAGCACCGACCGTGCTGTCACTATCGTCGATGCGCACAACATCGTACATGCGACAGGTATGGAGATGGACAGCAACACACGCACCCTGAAACTGCTTTCCCAAGTTAGAAGCGAACATGTACCGAACAAACCATAAACTATTGTTGGCAACTTTCCTGCTGTTTTGGGCGCCCTCCTGCTTTGCCGAACGCGCCGACCGCGACGAGACTATGCATCTGGAGGCCGATCAGGTGATAATGGACGATGCGAAGCAAATCAGCACCTTCACCGGCAATGTGCGTTTATCCCAAGGCACGCTGCGGATACGCGGTGACAAGATCGTCGTGGTGCAGGGCAAGGACGGCTTCAACCACGCCACGACGTATGGAAATACCGCCGAGCTCCGGCAAAAGCGCGAAGGTTTGGATGAGTACGTGGAAGGTTATGGCAAACGCATCGACTATGACATGCGCACCGGGACGTTAGACTTCCACGAAAAAGCGCGCCTCAAGCGCAATCTGGATGAGGTAAGCGGCGATCATATTACTTACAACACCAAGACCGAAATCTTTCAGGTGAACGGTAGCGATGCGAGCTCGGGGAATGGCCCGCGGCAACGGGTGCGTGCCGTGCTGCAACCCAAGCCCAAAGAAGGTATGGCATCACCATCCGCGCCGGGCACATTACCCGTCACGCCCGGTACAACCCTTGCCCCACCCGATGAACATGAGTGAACTGCGCGCAGTTGGCCTGAAGAAAAAATACGGCTCGCGCACCGTGGTGCACGATGCATCGCTGTCGCTGAAGAGCGGTGAAGTAGTGGGTCTGCTCGGCCCGAACGGCGCGGGAAAAACCACTTCGTTCTACATGATCGTGGGACTGATCGCTGCCGGCGGCGGAGAAATTTTTATCGATGACCAAAACATCACTCATCTGCCTATACACCGCCGCGCGCGCCTGGGGCTGGGTTATCTGCCGCAGGAAGCATCGATCTTTCGTCGCCTGACGGTGGCGCAAAACATCCAAGCCGTGCTGGAACTTCAAGGCGTTACTGATGATAGCCTGAAGAATCGCCTGGAGGAATTACTGGAAGACCTGCACATTACCCACATCCGCGACAATCCCGCCGTCAGCCTGTCTGGCGGGGAACGGCGGCGCGTGGAAATCGCGCGCGCATTGGCGACCGACCCGCGCTTCATCCTGCTCGACGAACCGTTCGCCGGCGTGGACCCGATCGCCGTGCTGGACATTCAAAAAATCATCCGCTTTCTCAAAGAGCGCGGCATCGGCGTGCTGATCACCGACCACAATGTGCGCGAAACTTTGGGCATCTGTGACCGCGCCTACATCATCAACGCCGGCTCGGTAATGGCGGAAGGCAAGCCGGATGAAATCATCTATAATGAGGGCGTAAGGAAAGTGTATCTGGGCGAACACTTCAAGCTGTGACGCGAAAATTTCCCAAGTACAACACCAGGCAATGAAACCCACACTCCAACTTCGAATCTCCCAACAACTGACGCTTACCCCGCAGTTGCAACAGGCTATCCGCTTGCTGCAACTTTCCACGCAGGATATGCATCAGGAAGTCGCACGATTGCTGGAAGAGAACCCGATGCTCGAAGTGGCTGAAGAATCTGCCACGGGCACATTTTCCGCAGATTCTTCATCGTCGACATCCGGCAGCACTGCGACCGCCACCGAACCTGAACAAACACATAGCGATGACCGGGGCGCCGATGATTTCGGCAACGAGCCTGCCGACTGGAATACCGGTAGCGGCACGATGCACAGCACCGATGACGAAGACGAAACCTACCCCGAACAAGCCGCCGAACAAGCCAGCCTGCGCGAACATCTTCATTGTCAATTGACCACCAGTTCACTGGATGGCAACGATCGCAAGGTGGTCGGATTGCTGATCGATGCGCTGGATGAGAACGGTTATCTGGCTCAAGCGCTGGAAGAGATAGCAGAGCTGTTACCCGCCGAACTTGAAATTACGCTGGACGATCTAGAAACCGCGCTGGTGCAACTGCAACACATAGATCAACCCGGTCTGGGTGCGCGCAATCTGGGCGAGTGTCTAGCCCTGCAACTCAAGGCCTTGCCGGAAGACACCCCGCAACGCGATTTGGCGGTCCGTCTGGTGAGCCATCACCTCGATCTGGTGGCCGCACACGATTTTTCCAAAATCAAAAAGTTGCTGCGCTGCACGGACGATGAATTGCGCGCTGCGCAACACTTGATCACCGGCTTGAATCCAAAACCCGGCGCCGAGTTTGGACTAAGCGTCGCCGATTACGTGGTGCCCGACGTGGTCGTGGAAAAATACAAGAACAAATGGCGCGCGCGGCTCAATGTGGAAGCGATGCCCAAGCTGCGTGTCAATCAGATTTACGCCAACATCCTGCAACAACGCGGGGATAAAAACTCCTCGCAACTCGCCACACAATTGCAGGAAGCGAAATGGCTGATCAAAAATCTGCGGCAGCGTTTTGATACCATCCTGCGCGTCGCGCAAGCCATCGTGGAGCGGCAAGTAAATTTTTTTGAGCATGGCGAAATCGGGATGCGCCCGCTGGTGTTGCGCGAAATCGCCGATGAGCTGGAGTTGCACGAATCCACGGTATCGCGCAGCACCACACAAAAATTCATGCTGACCCCGCGCGGCATATACGAATTCAAACATTTCTTTGGCAGCGGCCTATCCACGGAAAGCGGCGGTACCTGTTCTTCCACCGCGATACGCGAGTTGATCAAACAACTGGTCAGCGCGGAAGACGGGCACAAGCCGCTGACCGACAGCCGCATGTCAGAAATCTTGGCGCAGCAGGGCATCGTCGTTGCCCGGCGTACCATAGCAAAGTACCGGGAAGCATTGCGCATACTCCCGGTGAATCTCCGTAAATCACTCTAAATAAGGAGCACACCATGAACCTCCATCTAACCGGACGCCACCTGGAAATCACACCCGCCATTCGCGACTATGCGACCGGAAAATTCGGCAAGATCAAACGCCACTTCGACCACGTGATCGACGTGAGCATCATCCTTTCCGTTGAAAAACTGAAACAGAAGGCCGAAGCCACCGTACACATCAGCGGCAAAGATGTATTCGTGGAATGCGATGACGAAAACTTGTACGCCGCGATTGATGCGCTAGTGGACAAGCTCGACCGCCAGATAATGAAGCATAAGGAAAAGCTTTCGGCGCGCCGCCATGATGATTCCGGCAAGCATGCGGCGGCAGAGTAACTAACCACGGGCGGCCCAGGAAATAAACTGCCCTCTCCCCAACCCTCTCCCAAAGGGAGGGGAATTAAATGAAAGGCTGGCGCCCATTTTTATCCACTCCCCATCATGAATCTGATCAGCAAAATCCTGCTGCCCGACAACATTTTGTTGGACACTGAATCCACCAGCAAGAAACGCGTGTTTGAGCGCGTTGGCTTGTTGTTTGAAAACAACCAGCAGATCGCGCGCAGCCAGGTGTTCGACAGCCTGTTCGCACGCGAGAAGCTCGGCTCAACCGGCCTGGGACAAGGCGTGGCGATTCCGCATGGACGTATCGCAAAGTTGCGCGATGCGACTGCCGCGTTTGCAATGACCTCCCACCCGATTCCATTCGACGCGCCGGATGGGCTACCGGTGAACCTGATTTTCGTGTTGCTGGTACCGGAGCGCGCCAACGATTTGCACCTGCAAATTCTCGGCGAGTTGGCGCAAATGTTCAGCGACACACCATTCCGCAATCGCCTGATCGCCTGCAAAGACACCGCCAGTATCCATCAATTGTTTGATGAATGGAACAGCGTGACATGATGGAATCCTCTAAAAATCTACTGCGCGGTTCGATACACCCGCAAGGAGTAGGCCGGTGGGTTCCCGGCGGCTACGCCGCCACCCTTCCGCTCGCTGCGTTGCGCGGTGCTCACTCCTCGCCTATCAATCTGATATGTCTCGTTCGTTGCGCTCCGTGCGCCTTGCTCTCAAAACGGCGGCTGCGACACGTTACTGATGGAACTACTAGCCATTCGACTAGGCGAGCCAACGACGCTCGCCAAGTCGCTGGTTATGGCGAAGCCAGCCGATTGCGGGAGCAGCCGCCAGTTGCCCCTCCCGCACCGGATGCTTCGCAACACCGTGTCAAGGCAACCTCGCTACGATTTTTAGAGATTCCATGAGCCAGGTAAACGTCCGGCAATTGTTCGAAGACAAGCAGGAACGACTGCAACTCAGCCGTGTTGCCGGAGCGGATGGCACCGATCGCATCATCGACAGCGATGAGGTCGACACCTCCAACAAGGGGCTCATCGGCCATCTCAACCTGATCCACCCGAACTGGGTGCAGGTGCTGAGTGAGACCGAGCTGGATTATCTGCGCGGTCTGAGCACGGAACAGCGCGACAGCGCGTTTCGCCAGATCGAACAAAGCGGCACAACCTGTTTGATCGTGGCCGGCACAACCGATATACCGAGTGAACTCATCAAGTTTGCCGACCAGTCGCACATTCCACTGTTCGCTTCCCCCAAAGCCAGCGTGCATCTTATGTGGCTGATCCGCCACTATCTCGCCAAGGAACTGGCCGAATCCACCACGCGCCACGGCGTGTTTCTCGACGTGCTCGGCGTCGGCGTGATGATCACCGGCGAGAGCGCGGTCGGCAAAAGTGAACTGGGGCTGGAGCTCATCACGCGCGGCAACGGACTGGTTGCCGATGACATTGTCGAATTGCACCGCATCGCACCGGATACGCTGGAGGCTCGCTGCCCGGAGTTGTTGCGCGATTTTCTCGAGGTGCGCGGCTTGGGCGTGTTGAATATCCGCACCATGTTCGGCGAAACAGCAGTGCGGCGAAAAAAGAGCCTGAAACTGATCGTCCATCTGCATCGCCCGCCCGGAGGCGATCTGTCGCAAATGGAACGTTTGCCGCTCAATGCCACGCACCAGGAAATCCTTGGCGTGAACATCAGCACGGTGAACATCCCGGTGGTCGCCGGACGCAACCTTGCGGTATTGGTGGAGGCGGCAGCACGCAACTTTGTGTTGCAACAGCGCGGCATCGACAGCATGCAGGAATTCATCTCGCGCCACGACCAACTGCTTCTGGAAGATTAAACGGGAACCCAAGGTGCAGCTATTCCTGATCAGCGGCTTATCCGGCTCCGGCAAAAGCGTCGCGCTCAAAGTGCTGGAGGACAGCGGCTATTACTGCGTGGATAATCTGCCTGCCGATCTGCTGGCTGCACTGGTAGAGCTTCTGCAGCGTGCCGGTTACAGCAACATCGCCGTCAGCATAGACGTGCGCAGTGCCAACAGCGTGCAACGCCTGCCGCCGCTGTTGCAACAGCTCAAGCAGCAAGGCGTGGATGTGCATGTGTTGTTTCTGGATGCCCAGACCGACACACTGGTAAAACGCTTTTCCGAAACACGCCGCCTGCATCCGCTCAGTGACGGGATTCGTACTTTGCCGGAATGTGTCAGCTATGAACGTGAATTGCTCACTGAGATCAGCGACATCGGCCATCACATCGACACCACCGAGCTCAATGCCAACGCGCTGCGCGCCTGGATAAAACAATTCATCAAAGTAGATCGTGCACGCCTGACACTGCTGTTCGAATCGTTCGGCTTCAAGCACGGCATCCCGCTGGATGCAGACTTGGTGTTCGATGTACGCTGCCTGCCCAATCCGCACCACAACCCGGTGATGCAACCGCTCACCGGACGCGATGCAGCGGTGATTGAATTTCTGGACAACACCCCCGGCGCACAGGACATGTTTAGCGACATTCGTAATTTCGTGGAACGCTGGCTGCCGAGTTTCGTCGCCGACAATCGTAGCTACCTGACCGTTGCCATCGGTTGCACCGGCGGACAACACCGCTCGGTCTATCTCGCCGAAAAGCTCGCGCGCCATTTCGAGCATCAGCA
>JAYVKW010000130.1:0-5628 GCA_043768015.1 Gallionella sp. | reverse complement strand
CTATGTGGCTGCCATAAAAAGGCTTGTGCCGCTCGCGGATAGCGGTAACGCGACTGCGCAGCTTGTGCTGGGCACGATGAGCGAAATGGGGCAGGGCATGGCACCTAACCATTTACTGGCGTCAGTTCGTTATCGCCAGGCGGCAGTTCAGGGAAATGCAGAGGCGCAGTATCGTCTGGGTAATCTCTACGAACAGGGGAAAGGTGTTCCGCAGGATAAAAATCTGGCGTCGGAGTGGTACCAAAAATCGGCCAAGCAGGGATATGCGGCGGCGCAAGCGAAAATTGCTGTCGCAGCGCAGCCTCTTCCGCCAGCTGCAGCGCCTGCTCTTCCAATAGTCGCCACCCCCGCTCTTCCAACAGTCGCAACGCCTTCTCTTCCAACAGTCGCAGTACCCTCACTTCCATCAGCCGCACTGGCGGCAGTCGTTCCTGCAGTAATCGCGCCAGCCGTGACAGCTGCAGCGGTCGCTCCAGCCGTGCCTACGGCTGCCGCTGTCGCGGGCGAAGAGGCGTTGTCAGTTCCGTTGGTGCCTGCCATTCCGCCACCGGCCGAGTCTGCGGGTGAGCCTGCATTGGCACCGCAACGCACGGTGGAGGAGATTGAGCAGGAGGCGCGGGAGTTGATGGTCAGCGCACGTTTGTCGATGCAGAACGGACAAAACGAAGCAGCGATAGCAACCTTTAACCGGTTGCTTAATTTGCCACCGAACCAGCAATCTCAGGCGGCGCAACAGTTGATTGGTGTGGCGCGTGAGAAAGCTGGTGACTTGGTCAAGGCGCGGGCAGAATTTCTGTTGTATCTGAAGCTTTATCCGAACGCCACCGATGCGAAAGATGTGGCGGATCGCTTGGCCCGCATGGGCGCTGAGGGGTTGTCCAAACCTAAACCCGGAGAGCCTGCCCGCAAAAAAGTCTACGTGGCTGAAAAAATGACGGTGACCGGCAGCCTGTCGCAGGCTTATTACAAGGGCGTGTCGCATACGGATCAATATCTCATTACCAGCAACCTGAGCACAGTGTCATCGTCTACGGACCGTACCGACCAGTCGCAGCTGATTTCGAATCTGGATATACAGGCACGCAAGCGTTCGGAAACAACGGATACGCGTATCGCATTGCGCGAAAACAACATGATCAATTTTTTGCCGAACCAGTTGAACCGTAACAACGTGAATACGGCCTATTTCGAGCAGAGCGCGCGTGATCGCAGCTATCTGTACCGCCTGGGGCGTCAGTCAGGGTCGGGCGGCGGCATACCGGGCCGTTTCGACGGTGTATCGGGGGGGGTTAGCGTGAATCCCACCTGGCGCGTGAATGGTGCGATTGGTGCCGATTATCTGGTTAAATACGGCATAGATACAAGCAGCATATCGGGGCCGAAAAAGAATTTTGGCGGCGTAAGCGTCGACCTGACCCGGCAGCCCGAACAGTGGAGCGGCAGCGCTTATCTGGTACAGGAAAATACGGGCAACGGCTTCGTCGATCGCCGCGCGTTAGGGGTGGAGGCGCGCTATTTCGATGCGCGTCAAAATTACATGGGGGTGATGGATTACGATACGCAGTTGAAGGAGATCAATCTCGCGATGTTCCAGGGCAACTGGAACACTCCGGCCGGCACGAACTTCAACCTGTACGCAGACCATCGGCAATCTTCTCTGCGGCTCACGACCGCGTTGCAGGGCCGACCTGAATTTTCCACCGCCCTGCAGGAGGCATTGTCGCAACCCGGCGTGACCATGGACACCCTCTATGCGGATGCCAAGGCGATAAGCACGGCGTCCAATACGCTCCTGCTTGCAGTGAATCGGCCGTTTACACCGACCTTGCGTATGGGTGGAGATTTCCGCATCAGCAATTCGTCCGGTAGCAGCGCGACGAGTTTCGGGACGCCGGGCACTGCTGGCAGCGGCAACAGCTACACCTATTCCTTCCAGGCCACAGGTAACAATTTGTTTCTTGCGAATGATCTGGGTGTAGCGAATGTCAGCTACACCACTGCCCCGACCTATACCGCCCAGGTTTTGGCATTTACCCAAGTTGAGACGTTCAACCAAAAATGGACCGTGAATATGTTGCTGCAGTTATATATGCAGCGGGACAACCAAGGTAGGCATCAGACCAATATCACCCCGCGCCTGCATGTGACTTACCGCCTGTATGATACGGTCAGCCTGGAGGCAGAAGGTGGGCTTGAAGATGGCCATACCAGCAGCTCGACCCAGGATGATAAAACGCGCCGTAAATACTTTTCTGTCCAATACAGATGGGATTTTAGATAGCGAATTCGTTGTTGTGTGATGGATCCAGTTTAGCTTTTACGTTGATATTCGACGAAGTGATATTCCAGCGGCTGCGGTGTTTGCTGGCTGAATTTCTCACGCGTCACCTCCTGCCACTCGGCGGGATTTAATTCCGGGAAATGCGCGTCGCCGTTTACATCCTGATGGATTTCGGTGATGTAAAGCGTATCCACCAGCGGCAATGCCTGAGCATAGAGATCTGCGCCGCCGACGATAAAAATTTCTTCGTCATTGCCACAAGCGACAATCGCATTCTGAAGTGAATGCGCGATGATGCAGCCCTCAATTTTTAATTCCCGATTGCGTGTCACCACCACGGTTGTGCGTCCCGGCAGTGGTTTGCCGATCGATTCAAATGTCTTGCGCCCCATGATCATGTGATGCCCCATGGTCAGCGCTTTGAAGTGCTTGAGGTCTTCCGGGCAGCGCCACGGCAAGGTGTTGTTGATGCCGATGGTGCGGTTGCTTGCCATCGCTACGAGGATGGAAAGGCGTGATGAGTGATCGGTGATGGGTGATGCGTTTGGGTTTTTTTCACTATTCACCATTCACCTCTCACGTTCTTCAAACCGCCACCGGTGCCTTGATCGCCGGGTGCGGGTCATAATCTTCCAGCGTGAAGTCTTCGTATTTGAAGTCAAAAATATTGTTCACTGCGGAATTAATCTTCATCGCCGGCAGCGCGTGCGGCTCGCGCGACAGCTGCAGTTCGGTCTGTTCCATGTGGTTGAGGTACAGATGCGCGTCGCCGAAGGTGTGCACGAAATCGCCCGCTTCGAGGCCGCACACCTGCGCGATCATCAGCGTGAGCAGTGCGTACGAGGCGATGTTGAACGGCACGCCGAGGAAGATGTCGGCGCTGCGCTGATACAGCTGGCAGGACAATTTCCCATCAGCGACATAGAACTGGAAGAACGCATGGCAGGGCGCGAGCGCCATCTTGTTGAGGTCGCCCACGTTCCAGGCCGAAACGATCAGGCGGCGCGAATCCGGATTCTTCTTTATTTGTGCGATGACTTCGCTGATCTGGTCGATCACGCGGCCATCGGGCGCGGCCCAGGAACGCCATTGCTTGCCGTACACCGGGCCGAGGTTGCCGTTCTCGTCCGCCCACTCGTCCCATATTTTGACGCCGTTGTCTTTGAGATACTTGATGTTGGTGTCGCCCTGCAAAAACCACAGCAGCTCGTGAACGATGGATTTCATGTGGCACTTCTTGGTGGTCACCAGCGGGAAACCTTGCGCAAGATCGAAGCGCATCTGGTAGCCGAACACGCTGACCGTGCCGGTGCCGGTGCGGTCGGATTTTTTCGTGCCGTGATCGAGCACGTGCTGCATGAGGTCTAAATAAGCGCGCATAATTCTTGGTGTTGAATGCCCGTATAATCCAGACATTGATTGATAAAATTTGAGGACGTAATGCTAGCACAACTGACCGCCACTTCCGCTTTGCCCCCGACACAGAAACCAGCCCTGAACGCAGCACACCTGCTGGTGTTGTTGCCCAAGAGCAATATCCTGCCGCGCGATGTGCCGCAGCGCGAATTGCTGGCCGCCGTGCTCAAGCGGCGCGGCATCAAGGCCGAGGAATTCGCCGCCACGCCTGTCGCCGCGAATGCGGCGGACGGCAGCTTGATCGCCTGGGCGATGCTGGATTTCAGCAAATCAACTTTCGCCTTGCAGACGCAAGTGCGCAAGGCGTTGCAACTGCTACTGGACGAGCATCCGGCCGCCGTCACCATTGTGGTGCGGGGTGATGATGCGCAACGCAAGCAGGCTGGCGAGGCGGCGGCGTATGCGGCGTGGGTGAACGGCGCGTTGTTGCCGGTGCGAAAAAAACCAGATCACAAAAATAAAGCCCAGCGCGAGCCGCTGCAAAAAATCGCGCTATACGGTTTTGCCGACACTAAAAGTTTTGCCGCACTCAAGGCGCAAGCAGAAGGCAATCTGCTGTGCCGCACGCTGACCGTGCAGCCGCCCAACGAGCTCACCCCTGGCCTGTACCGCAAGCGCGTCAAAGAACTCGCCAAACAAAACGGCTGGCAGCTCAAAGAATTCGACCTGAAAGCGTTGCGCAAAATGGGCGCAGGCGCGTTCGTCGCGGTGGCGCAGGGCAGCGACCCGGAAGACGCGGCCATCGTGCATCTCAGCTATAAACATCCCAAAGCGAAGCACACCGTTGCGCTGGTCGGCAAGGGCATCTGCTTCGACACCGGCGGGCACAACCTCAAGCCCGCGCGCCACATGCACGGCATGCACGAGGACATGAACGGATCGGCGGTCGCGCTCGGCATCCTGCTTGCCGCCTCACAGCAAAAACTGCCGGTCAACATCGACTGCTGGCTGGCCATCGCGCAAAACCACATCAGCCCGAAAGCCTACAAGCAGAACGACATCGTCAAGGCGTTGAATGGTACCACCATCGAAATCATGCACACCGATGCCGAAGGCCGCATGGTGCTGGCCGATACCCTCACGCTGGCCTCGCGCGAAAAACCCAATCTGCTGATCGACTTCGCCACACTCACCGGCAGCATGGCCGTGGCACTCGGCGCGCGCTACAGCGGTGTGCTGGGCAACCGCGACACGTTGCTGCAACAGGCCGTGCAGGCCGGGCAGCAAAGCGGCGAACGGCTGTGCGCCTTTCCGATGGACGAAGATTACGAACCCGCGCTGGATTCCAAAGTCGCCGACATCAAACAATGCACGCTGGATGGCGAAGCCGACCACATCCTCGCGGCACGTTTCCTGAAACGCTTCGTGGAGAACGATGTGCCATGGCTGCATGTGGACTTGTCCGCCAGCCGCTGCGAAGGCGGGCTGGGCAGTGTGGCGAGCGATGTGACCGGGTTCGGTGTGGGTTGGGGGTTACGGATGTTGCAGGCTAATTCCAATTCGCATTAAACCCAGATTGTCCATTTAGGTTTGCAAAGACCATCATTACGCCGTAGGAGCCCGATTCATCAGGCGATTATTTTTCACAACAATCGCGCAATAAATTGCGCTCCTACACGGTTTCCGCGTTCCAATGAAAAATAAATATGAGCTAATGGACAATTTTGGTTAAAAGCAGCATGTGTGTAGGAGCGAGCATTCGCGTGATCTCGGCCAGAGACATGCACCGAAAGCAGCGTACGATTTATGAGCAAACAACTTAAAGCAGTTCCCAAGTTCGCGAATGAGGCGGAAGAGAGCGCCTTCTGGGAAAAACATGATTCCGCAGATTATCTCGACTGGACGAAAGCACAGTGGGTCGTGCCGCCAAATTTGAAGCCACCCGCCCCACAGCCAGACATCAAGTTATCGCCGGATCTGCAAAATCTGCT
>JAYVKW010000129.1:0-3834 GCA_043768015.1 Gallionella sp. | reverse complement strand
GAGAAAGGTTGCTATCACAGTTGCCATGATTACTGTCGAAGTTTTGCCTGTCATGTTTTATCCCCTTTGATGATGAAAAAATATTGTTTGTGCCCAACGAGGCTGTAGAAAAAGTCTCTTCATACCCGCATCTTGCCGTGAACCAAATGAAATATAAAGGTCAAACTGCAAGACACATTTGCGGAGAAATAAATGGCGCGCTACAAACACATCGACACCAGCCCTCGCTTCATCGCGGTGGACCTGCAACGACAACTCCTGCCCGACACCATCGAACATGCAGTGAATTACCTGCTCGATCACCAGATCGACCTGACCGGCCTGGATACCAGATTCTGCAACGATGCCACAGGCGCTGCCGCCTACCCACCAGCCATGCTGCTCAAGATCATCCTGTTCGCCTACAGTCAAGGCATCATCAGCAGCCGCAACATCGAGCGTGCCTGCCGCGAACACGTCACCTTCATCGCGCTCTCGGGCGACACGGCCCCGCACTTCAAAAATCACGGGGTCAGGTCTAGCTTTATGGCATAGCAAGGCTAATACTATAAACAGAACCCCGTCCGATGCACCCGAGAAATTACCGAATTTCGATCACTGCATCACCGGCGGCCAACTTACTACGCAACTCAGGCAGTATTCTCGAAAAGGCCTCCAGCAATACCACCTTCCGGCAATTGCCGAGCCCAGACCACCTGCGGCGGGATGCTGCGCTGCCGGTTGGCGAGCGCCTGAAAATCTTCATCCTTGGTGATGATGGTTAAGCTACGCTCTTTGGCGTGCTGCCAGATTGCTCGATCTTCGGCTGCTTCTAGTCTGACATCCTGCACATGGGCGCATTCCCAACCATTGGCAGCCAGATAGCGAGCCAGAGCCAACGGCAACTGATTATCGACCAACAGGGTCATGCGGCAATCAGGATGGCATGGTCGGTCTGGATTGCCGCATATTCCAGCGCTGCCAGAATGTCGTTTTCTTCGAGGAAGGGATAGTCCGCAATGATTTCCTGATGGGACGCCCCCGCGCTAAGCAGTCCGATAATATCCGTTACACGGATGCGCAGTCCGCGAATGCACGGACGCCCACCGCATTTACCGGGTTCGATGGTGATTCGATCAAGCTGGCTGGGTTTCATGGTTACTCCCAATGAAGTAAGTAGCGTCAAGTATGACGTTTATATAACTGACTAGCAAGATCAAAAGCCGCTACCCCCTCGGATGATGCATCGCATGCAGCGCCTTCAACCGCTCCCTCGCCACATGCGTATAAATCTGCGTAGTAGAAATATCCGCATGCCCCAATAACATCTGTACCACGCGCAAATCCGCGCCGTGATTCAGCAGATGCGTGGCGAATGCATGGCGCAATGTGTGCGGCGACATCGGCTTGTTCAACCCGCCATGCTTGGCGTGTTTCTTGATCAGGTACCAAAACATCTGCCGCGTCATGCCTTCGCCCCTGGCGGTCACGAACAGCGCATCGCTGACTTGTTTGCCCAGCAGCACGCCGCGCCCGTCGGCCAGATAGCGGCGCAGCCAGTCCAGCGCCTCTTCGCCGAGCGGCACCAGGCGCTCCTTGCTGCCCTTGCCCATCACGCGCACTACGCCCATGTCCATGCTCACCTGCGTGTTGCGTAAGGTCACCAGTTCAGACACGCGCAGGCCAGTGGCGTACAACACTTCAAACATGGTGCGGTCGCGCAGGCCTAACGGTGTCTGAATATCAGGCGCGTTGAGCAGCTGTTCGACATCCTGTTCGCTTAAACTCTTGGGCAGGTTGCGTGGCAGCTTGGGCGTGTCGATCTGCAGCGTGGGATCGACGGTGATTTTGCCTTGCCTGAGCAAATAGCGGAACAACCTCTTCAAACTGGAGATGTTGCGTCCGGTACTGCTGGCCTTGGCTTTTTGCACAACAACTAGATGGGCGAGATAGCCTTGTATGTCACCGTGTGTGGCTTGGATGATAAATGCGTCGCGTTGTTTTTCCAGCCAGGTTGCGAATTTGCGCAAGTCGCGCCGGTAGCTGTCCAGCGTGTTGCGCGACAGTCCGTCTTCCAGCCACAGGTTGTCGCAGAATTCGTCGAGCAACTCAGCGTTGTTCATGCGCCAGCAGCCAACGCTTGATGTCCAATGACGCACCGCTCGCATGACCCATGAATCCACCCAAGCCGGATTTACCCACCACGCGATGACAGGGGATGACAATGGGAATCGGATTTGCGCCGCAGGCTTGGCCGATCGCCTGCGCAGCGGATTTCAGTTCAGCTGCTAGTTCGCCATAGCTGCGCGTCTCTCCGCGCGGAATATTGCGCATGGCCTGCCAGACTTTTTGTTGATGTGCAGTTCCGCTTGTGCTGAACGACACGGTAAATTGTGCGTCGGGATCATTGAGGTAATGCAGTAATTGTTCGCACACGGTCTTGGAAAATGGGCTGGTAGCGCGTTTTGCCTTTTCACGCGATGGCAGAAAATCAATGCCAAGCAGTGCGCGGTCATTACAACGTATGCCGAGCACACCAAAAGGAACGATAAGTTTCGCTTGATAGTCCATGCCGCCATGATAGCGCACAAATAAAAACGGGAGGCGAAGCTCCCGTTTCTGTCCCGCAAAAAACTGCCAGCGTTTAACCGCGAATAGCGAGTTTTTCCTTGATACGTGCTGACTTGCCGGAGCGATCACGCAGGTAGTAAAGCTTGGCGCGGCGCACTGAGCCGCGACGCTTCACTTCGATGCTGGCGATGATCGGCGAGTAAGTCTGAAAGGTGCGCTCCACGCCTTCACCGGCTGATATTTTGCGCACGATGAAGCCGGAATTCAGGCCGCGATTGCGCTTGGCGATCACGACTCCCTCGAAAGCCTGAACGCGCTTGCGTTCGCCTTCGACCACGTTCACGTTGACGACGACTGTGTCGCCGGGCGCGAAAGCGGGAATCTTTTTACCCAAACGGGCGATTTCTTCTTGTTCCAATATTTCGATCAAATTCACTTCGTTACTCCTTTTTATGTGGGTCTTGTTCCTTCTGGAACTGAGCCAGAAGACCAGACTCCTCTTTTGTCAAATCACGTTTGGCCAACAGATCCGGCCTGCGCAACCACGTCCTGCCCAACGACTGCTGAAGCCGCCAGCGCTGTATGTCTGCATGATTGCCAGACAACAACACCGGGGGCACGGCTTCCGCATTAAACAGTTTCGAGTCGACAAACACTTCCGGGCGGGTGTAGTGCGGACAATCCAGCAAGCCCTGCACGAACGAATCCTGCTCGGCTGATTCGGCATCACCCAGCACACCGGGCAGTTGCCGCACCAGACTGTCTATCAACACCATCGCCGCCAACTCGCCACCGGACAACACATAATCGCCGATGGAAATTTCTTCATCTACGCACTGACGGATCAAACGCTCATCGATGCCTTCGTAACGTCCGGCCAGCAGGATCAAACCTTCCTCTGCTTGCGCCACCCATTCCTTGACCACCGCGTGGGTCAGCAATCTGCCTTGTGGCGACAGATACACCACGCGGCTCTTTTTTACGCCGCTGGCTGCCTGTCGCTGTTTGGCTGCGTTGATCGCGGCCGCCAACGGCTCTGCCAGCATCACCATTCCGGGACCGCCGCCGTAGGGGCGATCATCGATGGTGCGATAATTATCCGTGGTGAAATCTCTGGGATTCCATGTCCTTAAAACATAATTGCCCTGCTCTGCCGCGCGCCGCGTGATGCCATACTGCGTCAGCGCATCGAACATTTGCGGAAACAAGGTGATGACATCGAAAATCATCGCTTAGTAATCCACTTAATAATCCAAAGCCCAATCCACCCGAATGATCTTGTTC
>JAYVKW010000128.1:0-3685 GCA_043768015.1 Gallionella sp. | reverse complement strand
GGGGCATAGGTCAGGTCCGCCATCCCGAATGACTCCCCGACGTATTGGCCGTCCGGATTCGTGCGCCGCAAAAACGCGTCCAGCCATAGCCAGTCCTGGTGAACTGCCTGCTCGATTTTTTCGCGCCTGGCACTGTTCTGCTCCATCAGCAGCCGATAGTGGTTGGGCGAGAAACGCGTATTGCAATAATCAATCAGCAGGCGCGATATCGCCCTCTGGTACGGGTCCGTGGGAAGCAGCGGTATTTCGGGGAAGACTTCGTCCAGGTATTCATTGATGATGCTGGACTCATTGAGCACTTTTCCGTTGTGAACCAGCGTAGGCACCTTGCCGGTGGGATTAATTTCCAAAAATGCTGGCGAACGTGGCTTGCTGATGTCGATCTCGACCGCGTCGTAATCGACGCCCTTGATCTCCAGGAGAATTTTTGTGCGCTGGGCGTAAGGGCATACTGCCATGCTGTAAATCAGCGGCTTGTCGTTTGCTGTCGCAGTCGTCATGACTACAAGGCCTCCTGCTGACTGTGGGGCACGAGCCGCTCATCAAGGCGCTCACACAGCAGTGGAATTCGATCTCCACCCCAAAACAGTTCACCATCCAGAATAAAGGTCGGCGCACCGAATACGCCGAGCTGCTCCGCTTCGGCGATGATGCGGTCGTGCTCCTGACGACCGGGTCCATTTGCGTAATCCGCGTACTCGTTCGCACTGCCGCCAAGGGAGCTGACCAGACTGGCCATCGCATCCAGCGAGTCGATGTCCAGTTCCCTTTTCCAGAATTTTTCGAACACCGTATCGTTGTAGATGCGGAAGAAGCCATTGCGCTGCGCGTAAAGCATGCCGACATTCGAATAATAGCCGTTGTAAATTTTCTCCGGGCCTTTCAGAACCAGTCCCTGCTGGTTAGCGTAACGCCGCGCATCCATGTAGGCATACTTGACCTTGCGCCAATAGTGTGGGGTCCTTTCGGCAACGCTGCCCAGGTACTCGGCGATGCGCAGCGTGTAGGGCAGCCACTCCAACTCAACGCCCTTGGCTGCCGCGAATTCATAGGTCGGATTTTTTGCCACGTAGGCGTACGGACTCTTGTAGTCAGTGTAGACCCGGACTATCGTTTTCTTCATGTTGATCCTTTATGTTAAACAATTCGTGTGGTGCTACAAAACCTGGCGCTTGACCGAGAATCCCGCACCTTGCAAGTCAAGCGTGTCGTGCGTGACCCCTTGCTCCCGCAGCACATGCTTCTGCACCTTCGCGGTCGGCGTCTTTGGCAGCTCTGGCATCACCCGTATATATCGAGGCAACATGAAGTGCGCCAGACGCGTTCTCAGATGCTCGAAAATTTCGATCGGAACTATCTCTCTGCCATCCACCGGCGCCAGCACTGCCATCACCTCGTCTTCTCCGTGCGCACTCGCAACGGCGATCGCGGCCGCCTCACGCACCGAGGGGTGGGACAACAGCTCGACCTCGACTTCGTAGGATGAGATGTTCTCGCCGCGGCGCCGGATCGAGTCCTTCAGCCGGTCGCGGAAATAATAGTCGCCATCGGCGTCGCGGCAGAAAGTGTCGCCCGTATGGAACCAGCCATTCCTCCATGCGCGCGCGGTCGCTTCCGGGTTGTTGTGGTAGCCATGATTCAGCGTCCACGGAAGGTCGGTACGAATGATCAGTTCACCAGCTTCGCCCTCCGGCACCTCGCAATCGTTCGCATCCACCAGCCGGAGCTGCACGCCGGGCCGAGCCCTGCCACAGATGTTCGGTTTGTACGGATTGATTCCGGAAAGCAGCGGGGTGCTGATTTCGGTCATGTTGAAAAGCGTCCAAACGTCTGCGCCAAAACGCTCTGCAAACGCTGGCCCACTCCGGCCAAGCGGAACGATGAAGGCCATCCGAAGCGGGTGATCGCGGTCGTCCAGCCGCGGCGGCTGCTTCAGCAGAAACGTGGCCATCACGCCGAGCAGGAACACCGAGGTTGCCTCGAGTGCGCGAACCGTGTCCCAGAACGTGTCGGTCACGAAGCCTTTCGCAACGGCGATCGAGCTGCCGCGGCACAGTGCGGCGAAACTCACGAATGCGCCGCCGATGTGGAATAAAGGCAAATGAACGAGTTGGCGATCATCGTCCGTAACGCAGGTCCAAGTGCCTGGCCCGACCGATGAGTAGCTGTGTATATAGGATGACAAGACGCCCTTGGATGGCCCGGTGGTGCCAGAGGTGTAGATGATCGACTGCGTATCCCACGGCTGTATATCGCGGGCGAGCGCCTGCAGCGGCAAAAGATGATCGGTTAGCACAGTTGCCCGATGGATGAGCGGAGCGGACCAAACCGGTTGCTGATCGACCGTCGCGGACATAACGACCACTTGCCTGACATTGCCGGCGCGCGCTGCGAGAACCCGGCTCAGAAGCTTGGGGTGGATGACCGCAACGGCAGCCCCTGCGTCGGTAAGGACATGCGCCAAAAGCGAGCCCATATAGGCAGTGTTTATTGGCGCACATACCGCTCCGATGTAGTTGACCGCAAACATCACTCGTAAGGCGAAACCGCAGTTGGGCAACATGAGGATGACGGTGTCACCCTGCCGGACTCCCAGCGCCTGCAGACCGGCGGCGGTGATCCGCACCATATCAAGCGTTTGCCGGAAGGTCCACGCGGGTTCGTCCTCGAACATGGCGAAAATATCGTTGCCGCGCAGGCGCGCGTGATTTTCGAGCGCATATCGAAGAACGCAGGTCTCGACGGAAAATGAACTGGTCCCGGATTCCGGCATGGTCAGGCTCCCTTTTTTTTCCTTATCGGAGAAACCATTTTTGACTGATCTGGTGCATAGCCGCGCAGCATGGCCAGGGTGTTTTCATGCAGCGCACGACGATATCTCGCGATCACCTCGGCCCGGTCTTCGATCGAAAGAATGCCCTGTACCGTGGTCACGGCGGCGTAAAAGTGGGCGATCTGGCCGGTGAACGAGAAAGCGAACATGTCAGCGTCGAACTGACCCAAAACGCCGGCTTCCTGCCCCTTGCGAATCAGAGCCACATAGGCCGCGATGATCGGACGCATATGCCACTGCCTGGCCTCCAGTACGCGACCGGGATTCTCCATCACCTCGCGCATGATCAGCCTGGAGTAGTGGGGATACGCGATGGTCCAGTCCAGATGGCGATCGGCCATGTCGAGGATCGCGTCTGCATCAACCGTCGTGGTGTCAGGATCGGGCATGTACAGCTTCATACTGCCGGCAATCCGGTCCAGCACACTGCCATAGAGTTTCTTCTTGCTTCCGAAGTGGTGCACAAGGGTAGGGATGGAAATGCCCGCTGCGCCACAAATGTCTCTCAAGCTGGCGCCCGAGAAGCCATGGTCGGCAAATAAACGTTCCGCTATGACCAAGCAGCGTTCCTGCGTATCGCGCTGGCCGACAGGTCGCCCAGCCCTGGTTGGTTGTGATGCGCTCAAATGCTGCATTTAACATTTTTTAATAGATCAATCGATATATTGTGATGATTTTTATGCATTGTCAAGATGTGGATTGGAGAATTTCAGGGCGTTGTTTTTTAGCGCCACAACATGACCGAAATGTAATTGTTGACAAAGCCTGTGGCGAGAGATAAATTCGATCACTGAGACGATTTATGAATAACGATTCGCCGCTCATTGAATTGTTTCCGTGAACCGAAAAGTG
>JAYVKW010000127.1:0-8399 GCA_043768015.1 Gallionella sp. | reverse complement strand
CAGCAACACCAGCACCGGCCACAGCAATCGGAAAACCATGGGAATAGACATGGTGTACGGTTACATGAACCTTGAATTGATCGAAACAATAAGCCTCTTCATATCGTCCCCTGAGAGGATATTCGGCAATGCGTTGGTATTTTTTGGAACTTGTGTCGCGACGGATTATTTGTGCGGCTATTTTGTCACGCGAGCGGGACTGACTTTAGCACAGCTGATGCCGAACCGAGGTGTTACGCGGAACTGCTGGCAGCCTGTTTTGCCACATCGGATAACAGCCGGTCGGGAGCGAGGCGGCGGCCTTGCAACAGCCCTACCCCGATGAATCCCTGCGGTCCATGCAGCTTGACCTTGCCATCCGGCAGGCCGGTGTCCAGCGCTAAACGTTGCCCTTGCGCCAAGCGCTGGACTTGCACGGCATCCAATTGCAGCCTGGGCATATCGGGCATCAGGCTTTCCAGCGGCAGTATGCAGGCATCGCGCTCGGCCTCGGTCATCTCTTCAAGTTGCTGCAAGTTGTAACTGTTGCTCAAATCGAAATGGGCGATCGCGGTACGGCGCAAGCCGATCAGGTGCGCGCCACAACCGAGCGCCGCGCCGATGTCTTCGGCGAGGGTGCGGATGTAAGTGCCCTTGCTGCAACGCACGGTGATATCCATCTGGTTTCCGGAAAATGAATTCAGCAGCAACTCGTGTATCACCACGCTGCGCAGTTCGCGTTCTATGGTTTCGCCTTTGCGGATATATTCGTAGAGCGGCTTGCCCTGATGTTTGAGCGCGCTGTGCATGGGCGGGAGTTGTTGTATCTCGCCGCGAAATTTTGCCAGCACCGCATCGACCTCGGCCTGCCCGACCTCGACCGGATGTTCGGCAGTGATCTCGCCTTCGGCATCGCCGGTAGTGGTAGTTTGCCCCAAGCGCAATAAGGCACGATAAGTCTTATCGGCATTCAGTAAAGCCATGGAAAATTTGGTGGCCTCGCCGAAGCAGATCGGCAGCAGCCCGGTGGCGAGAGGGTCGAGCGTGCCGGTGTGTCCGGCTTTCTCGGCCTGGAACAGACGGCGGACTTTTTGCAGCGCAGTGTTGGAGCTTAATTCCAGCGGCTTATCGAACAACAGCACGCCGTCCAAAGGGCGAAAGGCACGCGCCATCAGAGTCTATGAATTATCGGGATGTAATTTGTCGCTGGCAACCGCCTGGTCGATGAGTTGAGACAAGTGGCTGCCGCGTTCGACGGATGAATCGAAGACGAAATGCAATTGCGGCATGACGCGCAGCTTGATGCTGTGCGCCAACTGGCTGCGCAAGAAGCCGCTGGCGCTCTCCAAACCTTGCTGGGCTTCTTCGTGCTTGCCATCCAGACGGGTGAAAAATATCTTGGCATGCGAATAATCGCCCGCCACTTCCACACCGGTGATGGTCACCAGACGCACGCGCGGATCGTTGATTCGCAGGCGCACCAACTCGGCAATTTCGCGCTGCATTTGTTGGGCGATACGATCGGTTCTGGCGAAGTTGGCCATTCTATTGATTCGGCATGAATAAAGCGGCATGCTCGCCCTGAGGTATCGAAGGGTGAGCGGCTCGGAACAAGGGCTTCGATACCTCAGCCCAAACGGGAATAGAAAGATTGTTCATGCCGAATCAATAATTACGCTCCAATTACAGGGCGCGAGCAACCTCAATGATTTCGTAGGCTTCGAGCTTGTCGCCCACCACCAGATCGTTGAAATTCTTCACCGACAGGCCACACTCGAAATTGGCTTTCACTTCTTTCGCGTCATCCTTGAAGCGTTTCAGCGAATCCAGTTCTCCGTCGTGTATCACCACATTGTCGCGTAGCACGCGCACCTTTGCGCCGCGTTTGATCATACCATCCAGCACCATACAACCGGCGATCGTACCCACCTTGGAAACGGTGAACACCTGGCGCACTTCGACCATGCCCATGATGCTTTCGCGTTTCTCGGGGGCCAGCATGCCGGACAGCGCCGCCTTGATCTCGTCCACCATCGCGTAGATGATGTTGTAGTAGCGGATATCCACGCCGGAAGATTCGGCGAGCTTGCGCGCGGCCGCATCGGCACGGGTGTTGAAGCCGATCACGATCGCCTTGGAGGCCAGTGCCAGATTGATGTCCGACTCGGAAATCGCGCCCACACCGCCATGGATCAGATTGACTTTGACTTCATTGGTGGAAAGTTTTTGCAGGGATTGCGCAATCGCCTCGGCAGAACCTTGCACGTCAGATTTCACGATCAGCGACAAGGTACGCACTTCACCTTCGGCCATCTGCTCGAACATGTTTTCCAGCTTGGCGGCTTGCTGCTTGGCAAGCTTCACGCCGCGATATTTTCCCTGGCGAAATTGTGCGATTTCGCGCGCGCGTTTTTCGTCCGCCATCACCAGCAATTCCTCACCGGCAGCGGGCACTTCAGACAGGCCTTGAATTTCGACCGGAATGGACGGTCCCGCTTCGTTAACTATCTTGCCATTTTCGTCCAGCATCGCGCGCACCCGCCCGAACACCGAACCGACCAGTACCGCATCGCCGCGCCGCATCGTGCCGGACTGTATCAGCACGGTAGCCACCGGCCCTTTGCCCTTGTCCAGACGCGCTTCGATCACCAACCCCTTGGCATGCGAGGCACGCGGCGCTTTCAGCTCCAGCACTTCGGCTTGCAATAAAACACCTTCCAGCAATTGGTCTATGCCCTGCCCGGACTTGGAGGAAACCTCGACGAACATCGCGTCGCCACCCCAATCTTCCGGCGTCACCCCTTCGGCGACCAGCTCTTGTTTGACGCGCTCGACATTGGCCTCGGGCTTATCTACCTTGGTCATTGCCACCACCAGCGGCACGTTCGCGGCCCTGGCATGCGCGATGGCTTCCTTGGTCTGCGGCATCACGCCGTCATCGGCAGCCACCACCAGAATCACGATGTCGGTCGCCTTGGCGCCGCGTGCACGCATCGCGGTAAACGCCTCATGGCCGGGAGTATCAAGGAATGTGATCATGCCGCGCGGCGTATCGACGTGATACGCGCCGATGTGCTGGGTGATTCCGCCCGCCTCGCCGGAAGCGACACGGGTGCGGCGGATGTAATCGAGCAACGAGGTCTTGCCGTGATCGACGTGGCCCATCACGGTGACGACCGGTGCGCGCGGTTCCAGCGCCACGTCTTGATGCGCTTCGGTATCGATCAAATAGGCGTCCGGATCGTCCAGTTTGGCGGCCTTTGCGATGTGTCCCATCTCTTCCACCACGATCATCGCGGTTTCCTGATCGAGCACCTGGTTGATGGTCACCATCGAACCCATTTTCATCAACACCTTGATGATTTCCGAAGCCTTGATCGCCATCTTCTGCGCCAATTCAGCGACAGTGATGGTTTCCGGAACGGCTACTTCATGCACGATAGGTTCGGTCGGCAACGAGAAGGCGTGTTCGGGTTCGGCGGTGTGCTTGCTGTGTTTGTCATGACGCGGCGCACGCACCGGGGTTGTCCAGACACCGGTTTTCTCACCGGTTTTGACCGGGGTACGCTTCTTGTGCCCCTTTTCGTCCCACGGACTATTCTTGGCTTCGAGTTTCGGTTTTTTGCTGGGTTTAACTATCTTGTCACCGGGCTTGGGTGCCGGCTTGTGCAAGGTACCTTCAGCCAGATTAACCACCGGGACAGCCGCAACGGGTGCGGCCTCTTCAACCTTTATTGCCACCGCTGCGGCGGGCTGCGGTTCAGGCTCAACCGCCGTCTTGGTGGTCTTGCGTTTGCTGCGCTCTTGCTTGGCTTGCACTTCGGCTGCCTGACGCGTCGCCAATTCTACGTGCAAACGCGCTTCCTCCTCGCGCGTAGCCAGTTCCTGCTCATTCACAACCTTGGCGGCCTTGCCCTTCTTGGGCGCTGCCACAGCTTCAACGGGCGCGACCGGCGCAGCCGCCGCTTCAGCGGCCGCTATCGGAGCGACCACGCGGCGTTTACGCACTTCCACTTGAATGGTGCGCGCGCGACCGGAGCTATCAGCCTTCTTGATTTCGGTGGTTTCACGGCGGATCAGCGTGATCTTCTTGGCGGGTTTTTCAGCACCATGTGCCTGGCGCAAATGCTCAAGCAATTTTGCCTTGTCCTTCTCGGTCAACGGGTCGGATTCTTCTTCCTTGGCGATCCCTGCCGCCTTCAACTGCTCAAGCAGCAAGGCAACCGGCAATCCCAGTTCAGCCGCAAATTGCGTTACGTTCAATTTTCCCATTACTTCCCTTTAGACAACTCTTACCAACTTATCGTAGGTTGGGTTAGGCGCGGTTTTGCGCCGTAACCCAACAAACCCAATCATTTAGCCAAATGCCGGTGTTAATAACCAGGTTTGTTGGGTTACGCGATAAAGCCGCTAACCCAACCTACACTGCTAAAGCACCCCGTTAGGCAAACCAAGGTGCGCGTGCCGTCATAATCAATGTGTTGGCACGTTCGCTATCCATGCCGGAAAGCTCTACCAACTCATCCACATCCAGATCTGCCAATTGCTCTTGTGTCGCTACACCCTTGGCCGCCAAGGTGCGTGCGGTCGGCTCATCCATGCCTTCCAGCTTGAGCAAGTCCTCGATACCGTGCTCCACTTTTTCTTCACTGGCGATCGCCGCCGTCAGCAGTGCATTGCGCGCGCGGCTGCGCAACTCATTCACGGTCGCTTCGTCGAACGATTCGATCTCCAGCATTTCTTCCAGCGGCACATAGGCCACTTCTTCCAGCGTATTGAAACCTTCCTGCACCAAAATATCAGCGACTTCTTCGTCCACATCCAGTCTTTGCATGAATATCGCGCGGGTATTGGAAAACTCTTCGTTGTGTTTTTCGCTGGACTGTTCGACCGTCATGATGTTGAGTTCCCATCCGGTCAACTCACTGGCCAGACGCACGTTCTGGCCGCCGCGCCCAATCGCCTGGGCCAGATTTTCTTCCTCGACCACCACATCCATGCTGTGCCGTTCTTCATCCACGATAATGCTGCTCACCTCGGCGGGCGCCAGCGCGTTAATGACATAGGTGGCCGGATCTTCCGCCCACAGGATGATGTCCACACGCTCCCCGGCCAGTTCGTTGGTCACACCCTGTACGCGCGAACCGCGCATTCCCACGCAAGTCCCAATCGGGTCAATGCGCGGATCATGCGATTGCACCGCAATCTTGGCGCGAGAACCGGGGTCGCGTGCGGCACTGACAATTTCCAGCAGTTTTTCCTCGATCTCCGGCACTTCTAGTTCAAACAACTTGACCAGTAATTCAGGTGAAGTTCGCGACAAAATCACTTGCGGCCCGCGCGCGCTGCGATCCACACGCAACAAATGCGCCTTGACACGATCGCCGATACGCAGGTTTTCCTTGGCGATCATTTGCTCGCGCGGCAACAAGGCTTCGATCTTGCCGAATTCGATGATCGCACTGCCGCGCTCAAGCCGCTTGACCGTTCCGGACACCAGATGCTCTTTGCGGTCCATGAAGTCGGCCAATACCTGTTCACGCTCGGCGTCCCGTATCTTCTGGAAAATAACCTGCTTCGCGGCTTGCGCCCCGATGCGCCCAAAGTCGATGGATTCCAGCGGTTCTTCGATGAATTCACCGACCTGAATATCTGGATTGCGCTTTTGCGCTTCTTCCAGCTTGATGTGCAGGTCAGGCGTTTCGAAAGTCTCGTCGTCCATCACTTCCCAGCGACGGAAGGATTCATATGCGCCGGTATTGCGATCAATCTCCACGCGCACGTCAGCCTCATCCGAAAAACGTTTTTTAGTCGCGGAGGCCAAGGCGGACTCCAGCGACTCAAACACGACTTCCTTGTCCACGTTCTTTTCACGCGACAGCGCATCCACCAACAACAAAATTTCACGACTCATACTATTTCTCCGGCTAATTACTTGCGTAGGGTGCGCCAAAGGTAGGCAATCCGCATCCAACCAAAGGTTGGGCGGAATTGACACCGTAGAACGCACCCTACAAAATCGGCACTAAACGCGCCTTATCCAAATTCGACAGTTCGATCTCCACCGGACTGCCATCCACATCCAACTGCAATATCCCATCGCTTATGCCGCCTATCACGCCGACGAAATTCTTGCGACCCGCCATCGGCATGCGCAGCTTGAGTTGCGCCTTTTCACCGGCGAATCGCACAAAGTCCGCTTCTTTCTTGAGCGGCCTGTCCAAGCCCGGTGACGAAATTTCGAGGCGGTCATAAGCAACGTTCTCAACCACAAACAACCGCGTCAATTGATTACTCACCGTTTGGCAATCATCCACCGAGATGCCTTCCGGCTGGTCAATGAACACGCGCAGCAGCCCGCGCCCCGAGCGTTCAAAATCCACTAACTCATAGCCCAAGCCGCTTACAGTCATCTCGACTAACTTCACTACATCCATAAAATTGAGGTCCACAAATGAAAAACGGGCTCGAAGCCCATCTCAAAACGCGGCGCATTGTAGCAAAACTTGCCGTTAAATGGAATTAGATTTAGAGGCGCCCTTCAGAAGTCGTCTTGATAGCGCACCGTAATCGGATACCGCCAGTCCTTGCCATAGCTGCGTTCAGTGATGCGTATGCCCACCGCAGATTGGCGGCGTTTGTACTCGCTGATGCGGATCAGATACACCACCCGGCGCACATCTTCTTCAGCAAATCCACGCGCGATGATTTCAGGGATCGCGAGATTTTGTTCGACATAGCACGCCATGATGGCATCCAGCACATCATAGGGCGGCAAGCTGTCCTGGTCGGTTTGATCGGCGCGCAGTTCGGCACTGGGCGGGCGGGTGATGATGCGCTCGGGGATCACTTGCCCCAGCGTGTTGCCCAATGTATTACGATAGCGCGCCAGACGATACACCAAGGTTTTGCTGACATCTTTCAATACCGCAAACCCACCCGCCATATCGCCATAGAGCGTGGCATAGCCCACGGTCATTTCGGACTTGTTGCCGGTAGTCAACACCAGCGAGCCTAACTTGTTGGACAAGGCCATCAGCAAGGTGCCGCGTATGCGCGCCTGCAGGTTTTCTTCGGTGGTATCCACGGCACGTCCGGTGAAAGTCGTATCCAAGGCGGTCAAATAGCTGTGGAACATCGTCTCGATGGGAAATTCGTCATAACGCACGCCGAGGATTTTCACCATCTCGCGTGCATCGTCCAGGCTGATTTGCGCGGTATAGGGCGATGGCATCATCACCGCATGAACCTTGTCCGCACCCAGCGCGTCCACCGCAATCGCCAGGGTCAATGCGGAATCGATCCCGCCTGACATTCCCAATAACACGCCGGGAAAGCCGTTCTTGGTGATGTAGTCCCGCACGCCGAGACACAGGGCGCGATAGACGCTGGCCTGTTCGCCCAATGCCGCAACCTTTTCCCCGACCGGCCGCAAATCATCCCGCATTTCCAGTATCAATATGGCCTCTTCAAAATGTTCGCCCTGCGCGGTCAGCACACCGTTACGATCCATGGCGAACGAGCCGCCATCAAAAATCAACTCGTCCTGACCGCCGACCATGTTGGCATAGACCACCGCCATGCCAGTCTCCGCAATCCGCTCGCGAATGACGTGATGGCGAGAGTCCTGCTTATCAATGGCATAAGGCGATGCATTCAGCACCAGCAGCACTTGCGCACCGGCATCACGTGCGCGATGCGCGGTCTCACGCTCCCAGATATCTGCGCAGATATTCAGGGCAAAACGGATACCTTCAATTTCAAACACACAAGGTTCGCTGCCGTGATCGAAATAACGCTCCTCGTCGAACACCGAATAATTCGGCAGTTCATGCTTGAGATAAGTCGCGGCAACCGCACCATCCCGAAGCAGCGAAGCAGCGTTGTAGCGTTTTCCATCCCGTTCATACGGATGTCCCACCACCACGGCGATGCCCGAAATTTTTCCGGCCAAGCCACCCAGTGCCTGCGCGCACGCATGGTAAAAGCCCTCGCGCAGCAGCAAGTCCTCCGGCGGATAACCGCACAGGCTGAGCTCGGGCGTCAGTAATAATTGCGCGCCTTGTCGCTTGGCCTGTTCGACGTATTGCAATATCTTTGCAACATTCCCCGCCAGGTCGCCTAATACACAGTTGATTTGCGCGATTGCCAATTTCATCGTTGTGCTCGGGAAAATACGAAAGATGCGCATCTTACCATCGTGATGCATGCTTGTTATCAGCAATAAAAAAGCGGGCTGCTTCCAGCCCGCTTTCACAAGATACAAGAAAAACGCTACACGGTTCCGCGCACTTTCTTTTCTTCCTTAATCACCGAACGAATCTCTACGCGACGATTTTAAGCGCCAGTTTCCTTCGCTTTGATTGTTATTGGAGCGCGGGATCATCAGGATCAGAGACCGGTGCAGGTGCAGGTGCAGG